>DATCWW010000259.1:0-9389 GCA_036566145.1 Gemmatimonadales bacterium | reverse complement strand
CCGCGGCGGCGGCGACAGGGTCGCTGGCGGAGCTCGCCGCCGGGTTCGACCTGGTGGACGAGGAAGAGGCGGGCGCCGGCACCGCCACCACACCGGCCTCGCGCGGCACGGGGACGACGGTTCTCCTGGTCGAGGACGAGGAGCAGCTCCGCCGGGTGATGAAGGACCTGCTGGAGCGCGAAGGTTACACGGTGGCGGAGGCGCGGGACGGCGTGCAGGCGCTGGATCAGGTGGACCGGTTCGCGCCCGACGTGATCATCCTCGATCTCAACCTCCCGGGCATCGACGGCTACACCGTGCTGGCGCAGCTCCGCTCCCGGTCGGCGACGCGCACCATTCCGGTCGTGGTCCTCACCGCCAAGGGCGACGAGGACAACGAGGTGCGGGTCTTCGAGCTGGGCGCCGACGACTTCATCACCAAGCCGTTCCGGGCCAAGGCCCTCTCGGCCCGTCTCGAGGCGGTCCTCGGCCGCCACCGCGCTTGAGCGCCTCGGGACCTTCCGCCACCGACCGCCAGCCCGCCCGCCAGCCCACTGCCTCTTCCGGTCCGGCGGACGCGCTGCCGGACCCCGCCGAGGGCCTCGCCCTGGTGAAGCCCGGCGTGCGAGCGCAGGCGGCATACACCCTCCGTGCGCCTACCGCGCCACGGAAGCTCAACCAGAACGAGTGCCCCGATGACCTGCCGCCGGAGGTCAAGCGCGCCGTGCTGGAGGCCGCCGAGCGGGCGGCGTGGAACCGGTATCCGGAGTTCGTCCCCACCCGGCTGCTCGAGCGCCTGGCCGAGCACTACGGGTGGCGAGGAGACGGGATCCTCGCGGGCAACGGGTCGAACGAGCTGATCCAGGCCGCCCTCGCGGTGCTGGTCGCACCGGGCGATACGGTGGTGGCGCCGGCCCCGACGTTCTCCCTCTATCGGCTCCTGTCGGGCGTGCTGGGTGCCCGGTACCTGCCGGTGCCGCTCGGACCCGATTTCGAGTACGAGCCCGACCGGATCATCGAGGCCGCCGCGCGGGAGCGCGCCAGGGTTGTGGTGCTCAACACGCCGAACAACCCGACGGGCTCGACTCTGCCGCCGGGCGCGGTCGAGCGCATTGTGGCCGAGACCGGTGCCATGGTCGTGTGCGACGAGGCCTACCAGGAGTTCGGCGGCGCGACGGCGGTGCCGCTGCTCCAACAGACCGCCCGGCTGATCGTGCTGCGCACCTTCTCCAAGGCGATGGGGATGGCCGGGCTCCGCTTCGGGGTGGCGCTGGCCCACCCCGTCGTGGCCCGGGAGGTCGCCAAGGGCAAGCTGCCGTACAACGTGAACCAGATCACCCTGGCTGCCGCGTCGGTAGCGCTCGATCATGCGCCGCTCCTCGCGGCGCGCACCCGGGCCATCGTGGAAACCCGTGACCGCTTCCTGCCCCGGCTCCGGCGTGTCCCGGGCCTCACGGTGTACCCGACCGGCGCCAACTTCGTGCTGGTCCGCTGCCGGGCGCTCCCGGCGCGGGAGCTCTTCCGGCGGCTGCTGGAGGAGCACGGCATTCTGGTGCGCGATGTCTCGGGCGGCGCCGAGCTGGCCGAGTGTCTTCGGATTTCGATCGGCACGCCGGAAGACATGGACGCGGTGCTGGACGCCCTGCAGGCGATCCTGGGAGGCACGGCATGAGCCGGGTGGGCGAGCTGCGGCGCACGACCAAGGAGACCGAGATCGTCGTGCGGGTGGACCTGGACGGCGGGGGCGAGGCCTCCGTGCGCACCGGCATCGGGTTCTTCGACCACATGCTCGAGGCGCTGGCGCGCCACGCGCTGCTCGATCTCACCGTCGAGGCACAGGGCGACCTCCACGTGGACGGGCACCATACCGTGGAGGACGTCGGGATCACTCTCGGCCTCGCGATCGCCAAGGCGCTGGGCGATCGCGCCGGGATCCGCCGCTACGGCGACGCGCTGGTGCCGCTGGACGAGGCGCTGGTCCGCGCGGTGGTGGACGTCAGCGGCCGGCCGTTCCTCCACTACGCCATCGAGATCCCCAAGTGGCAGATGCTGGGCGACTACGACGTCTTCCTCACGCCGGAGTTCTTCCGCGCGCTGGTGCTTAATGCCGGACTCACCACCCACCTCGACCTGGTGCGAGGGGACAACCCGCACCATATCGTCGAGGCGGCCTTCAAGGCCTTCGCCCGCGCGCTCGATGCCGCGATCGCGCCCGACCCGCGGGTGACCGGTGTTCCCTCCACCAAGGGCGCGCTGTGATCGCGGTAGTGGACTACGGGGTCAACAACCTCAGGAGCGTCGTGCGCGCGCTCGCCGCCGGCGGGCACCAGGCTACCCTCACCACCGACCCCGAGGTGGTGCGCCGAGCCGACCGGGTGCTCGTGCCCGGCGTGGGCAACTTCGGCCAGGGCTCGCGCACGCTGCGGGAGACCGGTCTCGGCCCCGCGGTCAGGGACGCCGCGCGCGCCGGGCGGCCGGTGATGGGCATCTGCCTCGGGCTCCAGCTCCTCTTCGAGCGGAGCGAGGAGGCCGGGGAGGCGGAGGGAATCGGGCTCCTGCCGGGCCGGGTCAGGCGGTTCGTCACCACCCTCCACGTACCCCACGTGGGCTGGGCGCGGGTGGACCTCACCGAGGCCGGCCGGCGCCACGCGCTGCTCGCCCCGCTGTTTCGTGACGGCCCGCGGTTCTTCTATCACGTCCACAGCTACCATCCGGCGGACGTGCCCGACGCGGACGTGCTCGGCACCGGCGAGTACGGCGAAGTCTTCCCCACCCTCGTGGGGGAGGCGAACGTGGTTGGGGCCCAGTTTCACCCGGAGAAGTCGCAGCGGGCCGGGATCGAGCTGCTCGACGCCTTCGCCCGGTGGTGTCCGTGACCAGCGTGCGGGTATCGCTGCTCGATCTGTACGTCCTCCGGGGCGCGGCGGCCTCGCTCGAGTGTCTCACCCTGCGCCGCGCACCGGGCGGACGCTGCCCCGGGTCGTGGGAGGCCGTCCACGGGCACATCGAGCCGGGCGAGCGGCCGGCGGACGCGGCCCTGCGGGAGCTGCGGGAAGAGACCGGGCTGACCCCGCTCCGGATGTACAACCTGAGCCGCGTGGAGCTGTTCTATCAGCACCGGCAGGACGAGGTCGCCCTGGTGCCGGTGTTCGTGGCCTTCGTCGAGTCGGAGACCAAGGTGACGCTGAGCGCCGAGCACGACCGCTCGGAGTGGCTGCCCGTCGCGGAAGCGGGTCGGCGGCTCGCCTGGCCGCGCGAGCGCCGCGCGCTGGAAGACGCCGTGACGTTGCTCGGCGGCGGCTCCGCCGGGTCGGTGGAGGACGTGCTTCGGATATGCTAGCCCGGCGGATCATCCCCTGCCTCGACGTCGCGGGAGGCCGGGTGGTGAAAGGCATCCACTTCGAGTCGCTGCGCGACGCGGGCGACCCGGTGGAGCAAGCCGCCCGCTACGACGCCGAGGGCGCCGACGAGCTCGTCTTCCTGGACATCTCGGCGAGCCCGGACGCCCGGCGCACCACGCTCGACATGGTGTCGCGGGTGGCCGAGTCGATCTTCATCCCCTTCACCGTGGGCGGCGGCATCCGCTCGGTCACCGACGCCGGCGCGGCGCTCCGGGCGGGCGCGGACAAGGTCTCGGTGAACACCGCCGCCGTCCGCTCGCCCGAGCTGGTCTCCAGCCTGGCCGAGAGCTTCGGCAGCCAGTGCGTGGTCGCAGCGGTGGACGTCCGCCGCTCCAACGGACGGTACGCCGTGGTGGTGAACGGCGGCCGGGAGGAGACTCCGCTCGAGGCCCTGGAATGGATCCGGCGGCTGGAGCAGCTCGGCGCCGGCGAGATCCTGCTGACCTCGATGGACCGGGACGGCACCGGGTCCGGCTACGACCTCGAGCTCCTGCGGGCGGCGTCGGCCGTCACCACGCTCCCGATCGTGGCCTCCGGCGGGGCCGGGGAGCTGACCCACCTGGCCGAGGCGCTCGAGGCCGGCGCGCATGGCGTTCTCGCGGCGACGATCTTTCATTATCAGGGCTCCTCGCTTCCCGAAGCGCGGGCCTTCCTGCGCGCGCGGGGGTACCCGGTTCGACCATGATCGGCGCGATCGTCCTCGTCCTCGCCGCGGCCACCAGCGCCGCCCCCTGCCTCCGGCCGACCCGGGCCGGCACCCAGGTGCAGGGCGATGTGCGGGTCTGCCCCGGGCGCTACCGCATCGCCGACCCGGCCGAGCGCGGAGTCATCATCGTCGCCGGGTCGGGGACCCGTCTCGATCTCACCGGGGTCGTGCTGGAGAGCGGCGATTCGGTGGCCGGCCGCTTCGTCGGGATGGGCATCGCCAGCCGCAACGTGGACGGCGTCTCGATCCTGGGAGGCACGATCCGCGGCTATCGCGTCGGCATCCGGCTGGAGGGAGGGCGGGGACACCGCGTCGTCGGCGTTGCGCTTTCGGGAAGCCGGGCGCTGCCGTCCACCGGACCGGTCGACAGCGTGAACCGGCTGGATCCGGTGCATCTCGAAGTGCTCCAGGCCTACGGCTCCGGACTCATGCTGGCGCGCACCACGGCCGCCGCGGTGACGGGGGTGACCGCGCGGGGCAGCCAGAACGGGATCAGCCTGTTGGAGGCGCGCGAGTCGTACCTCGCCGACAACGACGTGAGCGGCAACAGCGGGTGGGGAATCCAGCTTTGGCGCGCCTCCCGCAACGTCATCGTGCGGAACCTCGTGGATCACACCGTGCGCTGCGCCCCGCCGGCGGCCGACTGCGCCGCGGCGGCGATCCTGATTCGCGAAGGGAGCGATTCGAACACGGTGGGCGACAACGATCTCACCGCGTCGAGCACCGGCCTGCGCCTGGGCGCGGGCCACGCCGGGGAACGGCCGTCGCGCTCCAACCTGATCTACCGCAACACGGCGTCCGAGGCCGCGGGGGCGGGGTTCTTCATCGGCTCGGCGTGGAACGCGCTGCTGTTGGACAACCGGGCGGACAGCTCGGCGTTCGGGTTCCAGCTGCAGAACGCGGCCGGCTGCACCATCCGGGGCAACACCGTGATCGGCGCGCGCACCGCGGCGATCGCCGGGGAGCACAGCGCCGACATCCGGATCGAATCCAACGTGCTGCTCGAGGCGCCGGTCGGCGTGCTGGTGTCGGCCCCGCGCCCGGGCGGCCCGCCCAGCCGGGGCTACCGCATCGATGACAACGTGATCACCCGGATCGCCCAGGGGATCGTGCTCCAGGCGACGACCGGGAGCCGGCTGCGCGGCAACGTGCTCGACGGCGTGGGGGACGGGATCGTGGTGGACGGCACCGGCCATGGGACCGAGGTGACGGGGAACGTGTTCCTCCGCACCAGCGGCTGGTTCATCGACGCGCCGGACCTGGCGGCCGGCGGCAACTACTGGGCGACGGCCGACGCCTCCGCCGCGGCCGCGCGGGTGCGCGGGCGGATCAGCGTGCTTCCGTGGCGGCCGGCGAGCGTGGCGGGGTACTAGCGAAGACCTCCGACGCCACGGCGTGGAGATCCCGCAGGTTGAAGGGCTTCCGCAGCCGGCGCACGCTGTCGTGCGCCGCCAGATCGGCCGACTCGGCGGTGCCCGAGACGCCCAGGATCAGCCGGTCGCAGCTCTCGGGACGATCCGCCGCGAGCGCGCCGACGAAGAGCCGGGCCGGCGCCACGGCGGCGAGGGCGTCGGCCACGATCAGGTCGAACGACCGCTCCCGCAGCATCCTGAGGCCCTGCGCCCCGGATCGCACCGCCTCCACCACGTGGCCCTCGGGCGTGAAGAGCGCGCTCACCACCCGATGCACGGCCGGGTCGTCGTCCACCACCAGGATCCGCCGGGCGACCATGGGCGGCCGGCCCGGCTCCGGCTCGTCCATCGGCAGCGGCCCGGGCGCGTCGTGCGCCGGAAGAGTCACCCGGAACTCCGCGCCGCCTTCCGAGGGCGCCTCGTACACCAGCTCCCCGCCGTGGGCCTTCACCAGGCCGTAGCTGAGCGAGAGACCCAGGCCGGTGCCCTGGCCGGGACTCTTGGTGGTGAAGAACGGGGTGAACAGGTGCGGGACGAGGTGCGGCGGGACGCCGGGTCCGGTGTCCCGTACCCGCAGCACCGCGTCGCCGTCCTGGCGGGTGATCTCCAGCCTGATCCTGCGCACCCTCCCCTGGTCCAGCACGCTGACAGCCTGGACCGCGTTGGTCACCAGGTTGAGCAGCACCTGCTGCAGCTCGTGGCGGTCGCCCAGCACCACCACCGGATTGGGTCCGGTGACCGACTCCAGGTCGATGCCGTGGAGCTGCAGCTCGTACATGATGAGCAGGGCGGTCCGCGCGGCGACATCGTTGAGATCCACGGGGGTCTTCTCCGCCACCCCCTTCCGGGCGAAGGTGAGCAGGTTCCGCACGATGCGTCCCGCTCGCTCGGCCTGGTCGTGGATGACGCGGAGGTGCTCCCGCGGCATGCCGAGCTGGGGGTCCCGCTCCAGCAGGAGCTCGGTCAGGCCCGCGATCGAGGTGAGCGGGTTGTTGAGCTCGTGGGCCACGCCCGACACCAGCTGCCCGATCGAGGCCATCTTGTCGTTCTGGATGAGCTGGGCCTCGAGCACCCGCTGCTCGGTCACGTCCTCGACCAGGACGACGACCGCTCCGCTCTCCGCGGCGCGAGGCGTGCCGCTCCGCTCGGCGAAGGGGGCGGCGGTGAGGCGCAGCACCCGCTGGCTCTGCTCCAGCCGCAGCACCAGGGGGCCGGCGCGCTCGCCGCGTCGCGCGGTGCGCAACAGCTCGTCCACCGCCTCGTTCCGCCCGAAGAGCGTCTCGCAGAAGTTCCGTCCGACCAGCGCCTGCTCGTCCGCCTCCGCCATCGCCGCGAGCGCCCGGTTGGCCCGGAGCAGTCCGCCCGTCGGTCCCACCATGGCGATGCCTTCAGTGAGGGCGTTGAAGGCGGTCTCCCATTCCTCCTTGCTCCGGCGCACCATCTCGTACAGCCGGCTGTTGGCGAGGACCACCGAGGCGTTGGTGGCCACCGTCGAGAGCAGCCAGAGATCTTCGGTGGTGAACGGGCCGCCCTGCCGGTCGGCCACGGCCAGCGCGCCCATCGTAACCCCCTGCGAGCGGAGCGGCGCCACCGCGGCCGAGCGCACGGTCACGCCGGCCAGCAGGTTCACCGTGGGTGTCGCCACCCCCTGGGCGACCTCGATGCGCTCGCGGCTGATGGAGAACCGCACCAGGCCCGCGTCGTCCTCCTCGGTGGTCCGCCCGAGCAGCGCCTCCAGCGTGCCGGTGGCCGCCACGATCCGCAGGCGCCCGCCGCGCTCGTCGTCGGCCAGCACCACGATGGCGCCGTCGGTCTGGAGGAAGCGCCCGGCGTAGCGCGCCACCTGATCCACAATGCGGTCGAGCTGGATCGACTCCGACAGGACATAGCTCAGCTCCTGCAGGGAGAAGAGCTCGCTGATCCGGCGGTCGAGCTGGCTGGCGAGCTGCTCCGACTTGAACTCGGAGTCGCGGAGCCGCCGGCGGCCGCGGGTGATCGCGACCCAGAAGCTGCCCGAGATGTTGAGGACCGCGAGCACCGCCACCCACCAGATGCGATCGTCGGCGAACCAGGCCACCACGCCGAGCAGGGTGGCGCCGACCGCGTGGAGCGGAACCTCCCATTCGCGGCGCCAGGCGGCGAGCAGCACGATGAGCGCGCCCGCCATCCCGAGGAAGACGGTGAGGACGCTGGGCAGACCGCCGAGCGCGGAGGCGACCAGCGCGCTCGCCAGGAGAGCGTACGCGGCGATCGCCGAAGGCGAGGCGTACCAGCGTTCGCGCCGGGGAGGCACGGGCTCGCTCCTACGACTCGCGCTTGGCCACCCGCTCGGTCACGTAGACCTCGGGCGGGGCGTTGGGCTTGATTCGGATGGACTTGGCCGGAATGCCGACGTTCACGTGATAGGGCCGCACGTCCTTGGTCGCCACCGCGCTGGCGCCCACCATCCCGTTGCGTCCCACCCGCACGCCGGCGAGCACGGTGGCGTGGTAGGTGATGCGCACGTCGTCCTCCAGGACGGTGCGGGCGTTGGTGACTTCCTTCTGCTCCACGATGCTGTGGGTGTGGCTGTAGATGTTGGCGTAGTCGGAGATGCTGACCCGGTCCCCCAGGGTGATGCCGCCGCGGTCGTCGAGGAGCACGTGCCGGTGGACCACGACGTCGTCGCCCACCTCCAGGTTGTACCCGTAGGAGAATTCGGTGAATTGGAAGCACTTGAAGTTGCGGCCACAGCGGGCGAAGAGATGCGCCGCCAGGACCCGGCGGAGCCCCACGCCGAGGTGCACGTTCTGCCCGGCCAGGGGGGCGCGATCGAAGCTGTACCAGAGCCACAGGAGCGGCTTCACCCGGGCGAACCGCTCGCTGTCCACGTCGGCGTAATACTCCGGCTCGAGCGTGATGTTGTGCGGATCGAGCGACAGGAGCGCGAGCCGGCTGGACTCGGGCGTTGCCGGGTCGGCCACCCGCTCGGTGTAATCGCCGGCGCCGGGATACCAGATCTCGTAGAGGACGTCGCGGGTGATGCGGTACCAGTCGGCGCCGGGGCGGGCAAGCCGGTCCTGGAGCTGCTCCAGCCAGGCGTCGTACCGACGAGAGACGTCGGCGGGAAGAGTGACCGAGCGGAGTGGCAGGTAGGCCATCGGGACTCCGGGAGGCGGCGCACGCGGGAGCGGGGACGCTGGAATCTCCCCAGGTGCTGATTGACAGGCAAGAGAATGGGGAATAGTCTGTTATCAATTCACAAATTCAATTGAAAGCCGTTCTCATCTCTCCAGGCCGCGCTGACTACCGCCACCCTCCTCCTCGCCCTCACTCTCCCCATCGCCCGACGCCCCCCTGCAGCCTGGGTCGAGCGCGAGGTCGTCGTGATGGGGACGACTCTCCGGATCGGCGTCCACGCCTCCTCCCGCGGCGCCGGCATCGCCGCGATCGAGGCCGCGCTGGAGGCCGTCCAGTTCACCGACAGCCTCCTCAGCACCTGGCGCGACGACAGCGAGCTCGCCCGTCTGAATCGCATCCCGCCCGGACAGACGGCCCCGGTCCCGCCGACGCTCGCCCCCATACTGGCGGAGGTGGTCCGCTGGAGCCGGGCGACCGGCGGGGTCTTCGATCCCGCGATCGGCGCGCTGGTCGATGCCTGGGACACGCGGGGCCGAGGACGGGTGCCGACCGGCGAGGAGCTGGCCCGGGCCCTGGAGCGTTCCGGGCCTCGCGCGATCGAGCTCTCCTCCAACGGCCGTGCGTGGCGGCGGACCGCGGAGGGCGCCTGGCTCGACTCGGGCGGGTTCGGGAAGGGGGCGGCGCTGGCGGCCGCACGGGACTCACTCGCGGCCCACGGCGTCGGATCGGCGCTGCTCGACTTCGGCGGCCAGGTCCTGGCGCTGGGCGCCG
>DATCWW010000251.1:0-2759 GCA_036566145.1 Gemmatimonadales bacterium | reverse complement strand
CAGCAGCAGCCCGACTCCCGCGGCCGCCGCCGCGAGGCCCAGGAGGCCGGCGCGGCCCGCCGCCTGGTTCAGCGGCATCGTCACCAGCATCAGGATCACCGTCGCGAAGCTGGTTACCAGCGCGAGCCCGCCGCGCCGGTACGTCGAGTCGATCCGGGCGAGAAGGTGCCAGGTGACGACCCCGGCGAGCACGAGACCGCCGAGGGTCCCGGCAATCAGGAGGGCGAACGGCGCACCCAGGTCTGGAGCGGGACCCGCGGCCGGGTCTCGCACCAGACCCACCGCCGCGACGGTCGATGAGATCACCGCGAGACCGGCGGCCATGCCCGCGCCGGCGGAGGCCGCCGCCAGTCCGATCGGGTCCACGCTCAGATGTGGAGCACCCGTCCCATCGAGTCGAGGGCCGCCTCGGCGATCGCCTCGGACAGGGTGGGGTGGGCGTGAATGGCGAGGTCCACTTCCTCGACGGTGTACTCGTTCTCCCGGGCCACCGCCAGCTCGTGGATCATCTCGGAGGCGTGGCTCGCGACGATGTGGGCGCCCAGGATCTCGCCGTACTTCTTGTCCCGGAGAATCTTGACGAACCCCTCCGTCTCGCCGGCGGCGCGGGCGCGGCCGTTGGCGCTGAGCGGGAAGCGGCCGACCTGATAGTCCAGCTTGCGCTCCTTGGCCTGCTCCTCGGTGAGCCCGATGCTGGCGACCTCGGGATGGCAGTAGGTGACGCTGGGCACGTTGTCGTAGCGGATCGGGTGGGTGCTGTGGCCCGCGACCCGCTCGGCGACGACGACCCCTTCCCGGCTGCCCTTGTGTGCCAGCATCGGGGGCCCGGCGATGTCGCCGATGCAGTAGACCCCCTTCGCGGTGGTCTCGAGGGTCTCGGGGTTCACCTTGACGAACCCCTGGGGGGTCAGCTCGATACCGGCCTCCTTGAGCCCCAGCGACTCGGAGTTCACCGCCCGGCCGGCGGCCATCAGCACTTTCTCCGCCTCGATCGTCTCGGTCTTGCCGGCCGCCTCGACCGTGAGCGTGACGGTGTCCTTCTTGACATCGGCCTTGGTGATCTTGGCCCCCGGCAGCACGGTGATGCCGCGCTTCCGGAAGCTCTTGGTGACCGCATCGCTCGACTCGGCGTCCTCCAGCGGCAGGATCCGGGGGAGGGCCTCGATGAGCGTGACCTTGGTGCCGAACGCGTTGAAGATGTCGGCGAACTCGGAGCCTACCGCGCCGGCCCCCACCACGGCCAGCGTCTTGGGCGCCGCCTCGAGGAAGAGCGCTTCGTCCGAGCTGATGACCGTGGTCTTGTTGAGCTCGAGGCCGATCTGGGGGATCCCCTTCACCCGGGTGCCGGTCGCGATCACCAGCGCCTTGGTCGCGGTGTAGGTGTCCGTGCCGACGGTGACCGTGCGGTTCCTGCCCAGCACCCCGGTGCCGCGAATGACGGTGATCTTGTGCTTCTTCATCAGGAACTCGACGCCCTTCGAGTTCTGCTCCGACACCTTGCGCGACCGCCGCATCGCCACGCCGTAGTCGGTCTTCACCCCCGTGATCTCGATCCCCAGCTCCTTGGCATCGTGCGCCGCCAGGTTCGCGACGTAGGCGCTGTGCAGCAGGGCCTTGGTCGGAATGCATCCGATGTTGACGCACACCCCGCCCAGCTTGTCCCGCTCCACCACCGCCGTCGTCAGGCCCAGCTGGGCCGCGCGGATGGCGCATACGTACCCCGCCGGTCCGCCGCCGAGGATGATGATGTCGAAGGAGTTGGAGGCCACGAGTCGAATCCTTAGGAGTTGGAGTGCTAGTAAACCATCCGGAGCGGATTCTCCAGCATCCCCGTCAGGGTCTGGAGAAAGCGCGCGCCGGTGGCCCCGTCGATCACCCGATGATCGCACGACATCGTGAGCCGCATCCGGCGGCGGACCGCGACCGCGCCGTCGTGAGCCACCGGCTTGGGCACGATCCGGCCGACCGCCAGAATGCCGGCCTCCGGCGGATTGATCACCGCGGTGAACTCGTCGATGTCGAGCATGCCGAGGTTGGAGATCGAGAAGGTGCCCCCGGTGTACTCCTCCGGGGCGAGCCGGCGCTCCCGCGCGCGGCCGGCCAGGTCTCGCGCCTCTGTGGAAATCTCCCGGAGGCTCTTCCGGTCGGCGTGTCGGATGACCGGCGTGATCAGCCCGTCTTCGATCGCCACCGCCATGCTGATGTGCACCTCGTTCCAGTAGCGGATCCGGTCGTCCTGCCACCACGCGTTGCAGGCCGGATGCTGGCGGAGCGCGAGCGCCACCGCCTTGATGATCAGATCGTTGAACGAGACCTTGGGCCCGCCGTCGGTCCCCTTGGCGCTCTCCAGCAGCGCCTCCCGGGCCTCCCAGGCGCGTTCCATGTCGACTTCGGTCGTGAGGTAGAAGGTGGGGATCGGACCGATCGACTGGGCGAGCCGCTTGGCGATGGTCTTCCGGATCTGGGTGAGCGGAGTATCGGTGTAAGCCGGCCCGGTCGCGCCGGGCATCGGGGTGGGCGCGCGGACAGTCGCGGCGGCGCTCTGAGGCGCTCCGGCCTGCGCGAGATCGCGCGCCACGACCCGTCCTTCGGGACCGCTGCCGCTGACGGCGCCCAGATCGATCCCCCGCTCGGCCGCCATGCGCTTGGCGAGAGGTGAGGCCTTCACCCGACCACCTGACGGCGCCGGCTGGCCATTGCCCGCAGGGAGAGGAGCGGGGGTACGGCTCCTTCCCGCCGCCTCGGCGGCCTGCGACGCC
>DATCWW010000243.1:0-5680 GCA_036566145.1 Gemmatimonadales bacterium | reverse complement strand
ACGTTCGTCGCCGGCACTGCCGTGTTCGGCGCCGCCGACCCCGCCCGGGCGGTGCGCGACCTGCGGCGCCGCTGCGCCGTCCTGGCCTGACACCATGTCCAGGCAGTGGCTCGTCGTCCTGGTGGTCCTGCTCGGCCTCGGCGTGGGCGCGTTCGCGATCACCGAGTTCGGCCCCGACGCGTCGGCCATCGAGGTCGGCAAGCGCGCCCCGGATTTCCGGGTGGTCGATCTGGCCACCGGCGACTCGGTGACCCTGCACCAGCACTACGCGGGCAAGGTGACCCTGGTGAATGTGTGGGCCACCTGGTGCGTGCCGTGCAAGGTCGAGATGCCCTCGATGGAGAAGCTCTACCTCCAGCGGGCGCCCAGAGGGTTCGCCATCGCGGCGGTGAGCATCGACGAGGGCTCGCCCGAGGAGGTGCAGACCTTCGCCCGTGGCCTGGGCCTCAGCTTCGACATCCTGCACGACCGCAGCAACCGGGTCCCTCAGCTCTACCAGACGACCGGCGTGCCCGAGAGCTTCCTGCTCGATCGCAGCGGGGTCCTGGTCAAACGGGTGATCGGGGCCCACGACTGGGACTCTCCCGCCAACCGGGCGCTGATCGACCGCCTGCTCGAGGAACCGGAGCGGTAGCGTGAGCCTCCGCACCGCCCTCACCGCCGACCTCCCGCTCAAGCTCACCTCCCTGGCGCTCTCGCTCTTCCTGTGGCTCCTGGCAGCCGGCGAGGAGCCGGTCAGCGCGCTGATGAAGGTGGATCTCACGGTGCAGGCGCCGGCCGGGCGCACCCTGCTCCACCCACCCGGGGCGGTGCGCGCGCTGGTCGCAGGCCCTCGGCGCGATCTGCTCAAGCTGAGCGCTACGCCGGTGAGGCTCACCCGGGTGCTCCCCGACAGCGTCGAGGGCGACGAGGTCCGGCTGGACCTGTCCCCCGGCGAGATCGAGCTGCCCCGGGGCATCACCGCCCGGGTGCAGGATGTGCAGCCACGAGCCCTGACGATCGCACTGGATGCGACCGGGCAGCGCACCGTACCGGTACATCCGGTGGTGCGCCTGGCGGGAGTGGAGGGCTACGCGGCGGGCCGGGTGACGGTGGTGCCCGGATCGGTGCGCCTGCTCGGCCCGGCCGACCGGATCCGCCGGATAGATTCCCTGCCCACGCTGGCACTCGAAGTAAGCGGCGGGGACGGCCCCGTCGACCAGAGCGTCGCCCTGGACACCACCGGCCTCGGACCTGCGGTTCGGGTGCAGCCGGCCCAGGTGACGGTGCGGGTGGAGGTGGAGCCCCTGCACGAGCGGACGTTCCCCGGCGTTCCGGTCCGGCTGCCGAGCCGGGCCTCCGCGGGCTGGACGGCGACACGCGACAGCGTGACGGTCCGGGTGCGGGGCCGGGCGGCAAGGCTCGCGGCCCTGGACGCCGACAGCATCGTGGTCCTGGCCGAATGGTCGGGACGCACGCCTCCGGCGAAAGTGGCGCTCCGGGTAATCACGCCGCCGGGCGTGAGCGGACGGGCCGAGCCGGACAGTGTGGAGATCGTAGCCCGGAGGGGCAGTGGCTGAGTGGATCCTGGGCATCGAGACGTCCTGCGACGAGACCAGCGCCGCCGTGCTGCGGACCAACGGCGGTCGGCCGGAACTCGCCGGCCTCGTCATCCTCTCGCAGGACGTCCACCGGATCTTCGGTGGCGTCGTGCCGGAGCTGGCCAGCCGGGCTCACGTGCAGGCGATCGGGTCGGTGGTGGACCGCGCGCTGGCCGACGCGGGCATCGGACTGCCCCAGCTCGACGGCATCGCGGTGACCGCGGGGCCAGGGCTGGTCGGCGCTCTGCTGGTCGGGGTGATGTACGGCAAGACGCTCGCGTTCAGCGAGGACCGTCCGCTCATCGGAGTGAACCATCTCGAGGGACACATCTTCGCCCCGGTGCTCGAGGACGCCGAGCTGGCGCCGCCGTTCGTCGCCCTGCTGGTGAGCGGCGGCCATACCATGCTGCTCGACGTCCCGGCCTGGGGGACGTACCGTCTCCTGGGCCAGACCCTGGACGACGCCGCCGGCGAGGCGTTCGACAAGGTGGCCAAACTCCTGGGACTGGGATATCCCGGCGGCCCAGTGGTCGAGCGGCTGGCCAAGGAGGGCAATCCGGATCGCTTCCGCTTTCCACGACCGATGCTGGCCGAGCTCGCGCGCGACGGACCGTCCCGCTACGCCTTCTCCTTCAGCGGGCTCAAGACCGCGGTGCTGCGCGCGGCGAAGGCCGAGCCGGGCGAGGAAGCGCGGGCCGACCTGGCGCGGGGCTTCCAGGACGCCGCGATCGACGTGCTCACCGCCAAGACGGCGCACGCGGTCGAGGCGCTGGGCTACTCGAGCGCGATGATCGGCGGTGGTGTCGCCTGCAACCGCACGCTGGCCGGCCGACTGGCCGAGCGGCTGGCGGGGCGGGCCCGGGTGAGCGTAGCTTCCCCCCGGCTCAACACCGATAACGCGGCGATGATCGCCGCGGCGGGTGCCTGGCGGCTGGCCCGGGGCGAGCGCAGCGGCTGGGACCTCGAGCCGCGCGACGACCTGCCTCTGCCCGGCCTGGTGCTCTCCCCCGACTCGACCGGATCCCGTTCATGACCGTTTACCCCTTCATCCTCCACCTCGGCAGCTTCGAGATCACCGGCTACGGGCTGATGATGATGGTCGCCTTCCTGATGGGCGGCTGGCTCATCGGGCTCGAGCTGCGGCGGCGGCAGCTGGCCGAAGACTACGCCGCGGACATCGTGGCCGCAGCGGTGGTCGGGGGGATCATCGGTGCGAAGCTCTGGTACGTTGTCCTCACCCGCGATCCGGGCGCCATCTTTTCCCGCGGCGGGCTGGTCTGGTACGGAGGGTTCATCGGCGGGGCCCTCGCGGTGATCCTCAACGGCTGGCGGCTCAGGGTGCCGCTCCGCTGGACCATGCACCTCGCGGCGCCGGCGCTCGCGGCTGCCTACGCCCTCGGGCGGGTCGGCTGCTTTCTGGTCAACGACGACTACGGCCGGCCCTCGAGCCTGCCCTGGGCGATGAAGTTCCCCCGCGGGCTTCCCGCGACGACCGCCGGGAACCTGCAGCAGCTCTTCGGCATTCCGTTGCCGCCGGGCACCGATCCCGGCACCGTGCTGGCGGTGCATCCCACGCAGCTGTACGAGACGGCGCTCATGCTGGGCGTGTTCATGGTGCTCTGGCGGCGTCGCACCGGCGAGCGTCCCATCGGATGGCTGTTCGGGCTCTATCTGGTCCTCGCCGGGCTGGAGCGGTTCCTGATCGAGATCCTTCGCGCCAAGGACGACCGCATCCTGGGCCCCTTCACCATCGCCCAGGTGACGAGCGTGCTCCTGATCGCGATCGGCGCGGCCCTGCTGTCGAGCTGGTCGAAGGGCGCGGGCCCGGCCCCGGGAGCCTACCTGGAAACTGGCAAGAGGGCGTCATAGTGCAATTTCTTGACGTTCTTGTAAATAGTTGCGGTGCAATTACTTACCGCAAAGGCCGAAAAAGCGTCTAGAACCTCGACAGCTACCTCCCCTTCCCGCGACCCGCGGCTTGCTCTCTTAAGTCCTTCTATCTCAGCATTTAACAGCATCGCGACAGTGTGGCATCGCAGTTGCCTATAGGGACTGCGGGAAGTCGATGTGGACTTCACGAGAAAGTGGTAGGTCGAAGAAGGGTGGAGCGAGCACTTCCGCTCGTTTCCGTATACTCAGGGGGCGATCTACCACCTCTTTCACGCGAGCGGCCCGCCGATTCGGCGGGCCGCTCGTGTTTCTGTCATCCTGAGCGAAGCGAAGGATCCAACCCGGAGATCGATCGACCTCCAGACTAGATCCTTCAGTCGCTACGCTCCCTCAGGATGACAGCGTCAGATCCCGCTCCGCGACCACGATCCCGTCGGCATCGGCCCAGAGGTGATGCCCCGGCGTGAACGTCACCCCGGCGAAGCTCACCGGTACCCCCTGCGCCCCGGTGCCCGCCTTCCCGCTTTTTCGGGGCGAGAGCGCGAGCGCCTTGATCCCCGTCGGCCCGGCGGCGAGCTCGGCGGCGTCCCGCACCGCGCCGTGCACCACGATCCCTCGCCAGTCGTTCTCCGCCGCCAAGGCCGCCAGCCGTCCCCCCACCAGCGCGCAGCGCAGCGAGCCGCCGCCGTCCACCACCAGCACCCGGCCACGTCCATGGGTCTCCAGCACGCGCCGTACGAGGGCGTTGTCCTCGGATACCTTCAGGGTCTCGATGGTCCCGGCGAAGGCGACTGTCCCGCCATAATCCCGAAAGCTTGGCTCGGCGACCTGGAGCAGGTCGCCGAACTGGTCACACAGATCGGGAGTGCTGGGTATCATGGATGTGCTGGCGCATGCGCTCGACCTCGGCGCGGAGCTCCGCCAGGTCGGCCTCCATTCGCTCGAGCGAGCGCGTCAGCTCGTGCCGTACGGAAGGCGAAAGCGGCTCGTCGGGAGCGGCCGGGGAATACGCGGGCTCGGCTGCGCGTGCCTGAGGCTCCTTGCGCCGCGGCGCGCGACGGGGCTCCAGCACGAAGGTCCAGGTGAGCGCCACCAGCGCGAGCACGATCAGGAGCGCCTGCGCCGCCAGCGACTCCGCGGTGGGATAGATGCCGAGCGCGGGCAGACGCGGCGCGCCGGGGAGAATGGTGGTCGTCACCAGCCCCCCTTCCTGCAGCTCCGCGATGCCCTTCCCCGCGAACACGAACGCCATGTAGTAGAGGAACGCGCTGGTCACGCCGAAGAACGGCTTGAGCGGCAGGCGCACGCCGAACCGGTGGATGGCGACGTAGACCCCGACCAGGATCACACCGCCCGCCACCATTCCCGCCACCACGGGCATGGCACCGACCGCGGAGCCGCCGCTCACGAACAGCGCCTTGTAGAAGAGCACCGTCTCGAACCCTTCGCGATACACCGCCAGGAAAGCGGCGCTCGCGAGCGCCAGGGCGGACCCGCTGGTGAGCGCGTCGTGCACCTTGCTCTTCACGAAGTGGTTCCACTTCGCCACTTCCATCTTGCTCAGCAGCCAGTAGCTCACGTAGAACAGCACCACCGTCGCCAGCACCATGGTGGCGCCCTCGAGCGCCTCGCGGTGCCCCGGGGAGAGGTGGATCACCGTCTCCAGCGCCACGGCGGTGAGCAGGCTGGCCCCCACCGCCGCGCCGACGCCGAGGTTGATGTCGCGCCGGCGGTCGGACGCGCCCATCTTGACCAGGAAGGTCATCAGCGCGCCCACGACGAGGATCGCCTCCAGCCCCTCGCGCAGCATGATGATGAACGACTGGACGAAGAGATTGGCGGGCGAGACCGCGTCGCTCAGCGTGCGCTCGGCGCTCTCCAGCCCCACCGCGATCCGCTCGCGCACCCGGGTGAGCTCGGCCGGCTCGGGGCTCGCGGCCTGGGTCCGGAGCGCCGCAAACTCGGCCTCGAGCTCCGCGGCGAGCGAAGGATTCTTGGCCCGAACCTCCCGCTCGACCTGCTCGAAGGTCATGTAGGCGTCGAGCGCTTTCGGTCCGGCGGCGGGGTCTCTGGTCTGCGCGAGGGCGTAGGTGGACTCGACCTGCGCGCGCACCTGGTCGAGCACCGCGCCGGCGGCCAGGTCGGTCCCCGTGGTGGCGGTGCGCACCGCCGCGAGACGGGCCAGCGCGGCCGCCGAGCTGTCGTGCGGG
>DATCWW010000230.1:0-2755 GCA_036566145.1 Gemmatimonadales bacterium | reverse complement strand
TTCACCAACGCGATGACCAAGTCCCTGAGCGCGGGGCTCGCGGCCGGCCAGAGCGATCACACCAGCTTCGAGGCCGATCAGGTGGGGTGGTACTGGCTGCTCTGCGGCGTCCCGGGCCACGCCCTCCAGGGCGAGTGGCTGGGCCTCAAGGTGGACGCGGACGCGAAGACGGCCGGGGTAGTGCTGAAACCCTAACTTCCCTTTTCCCCGCCACCCTCCCCGAGCAGCCGCTCGACCTCCCGCTCGAACCCTTCGATCTGCTTGCCGTGCTGCGCCCCGGTGGCCGGGCCGAGGTACCCCGCGTGGACCAGCCGCACCCGGCCGTCTCGGCCCAGGAAGATCGTGGTGGGGAAGGAGGTGAATCCCTCCAGCTGTGGCAGCGTCGCGGCGGCCGCCTCGGTGTCGTTGATCCCGGCGAGCAGCAGGGGAAAGGGGATGGCGAACTTGTCGCGGTAGCGACGCACCAGGCGGGCGTCCACCGCCGTGTCGCCGCTGACTTCGTACGCCAGGCCGACGATCTCCAGCCCCCGGGGATGGTACTTCCGGTAGAGGCGGACCAGATCCGGCGCGGCATCGTGACAGGTCGGACACCAGGTGCCGAACACGTCCACCATGACCACCTTGCCACGGAACCGGGGATCGCGCTCCGTGACCAGCCGGCCATCCAGATCTCGGAACGAGAATCGGAACGGCTCGGTGGTGTCCGCCCGGGTCACCTCGGTCGGCGTCTTCAGATGCCGCTTCCCGGTGCTCCGCACGGCGATCCAGGGCGTCTGGCTCCGGAGACCGGCGTGAAAGACGCCGCGCAGCGTGTCGCCGTGCAGCGCCCCCGTGAGCAGGTACACGAACGACCCGTCGAAGTGCGCCAGCGCGAAGCTGTCGCCCCGCACCTGGCCCGCGAAGTGTCCGTAGTCGCCGGTGTTGGAGATGACGGTGCCCTCGAGTCCCGCCGTCCCGTTCCGCAGCTCGAACACCCGGGGGCTGTCCCCGAAATCGCTGAAGTAGGTGGCGTCCCAGCGGCCGAGGAGCCGGTCCGGCGCCGACGTCACCGGCCACTCGCCCCGCCCGGCCCGGAAGGTGATGGTCCGCGGCCCGCGGTTACCGACGTTGTGATACGACCCGGTGAGCGAATCCGTCGTGAGGCGCGCCGTGATGGCGGCCGCGTAGTCGGCCAGCTCCAGCGTGACGCTGTCGCCTGTCACCCGGACCGCCGAGAACGGATTGCATCGGCGTCCGTTGCACAGCTCCCCCCGCCATCCATTGCCGGACCGCTCGATTCGCACGGCGAACGGCAGCGCCCCACCCGCGAGATCCAGCACCGCCCGCCACGGGCCCACCGGGCTCGGCGGCGGTGCGGCCAAGAACACGGCGACCAGAGCGGTCCGGGCTCTCATGGCGCGGTGCCTCGCGGGGTCGGGGCGTCGAGGCCACCGCCCAGGTAGAGCTCGCCCGCCCGGACAGCCGCCGGGATGGTGTTGCCCCGCCACGGGGCCGGGCAGGGATAGACCGGGTTGTAGGCGCAGTACGGGTTCCGGGCCCGGTTGAAGTCGACCCGGTAACGCCCACCGCCGACGGGTACCACCTCGACGAAGCGGCCCGCGGGATACGTCCCGGACGAATTGCTGCCGTCCCGGAAGAAGATCGTCAGCTCGGATTCCTCCGTGGCCGGTGTGCGGACCCTCAATACGCGAAGACGCACCTTGCTCCCCCCGACCGGCACGCTCACCGTGCCTGCCTCCACCGCATCGGTCTCCACCCCGTCCACGCCGAGCACCCGCTGCCTGGTCGCCTCGTCGGGCGGGGCAAGGGTCCCCTCGAACACCAGCGAGGGGTCGTAGGGATAGAAGTCAGCTTGTTTGCCAGCGCGAGACTGAAACACCGTGAGCACGGTGTGGGTCGGAGCGCCGTCGGCGACGAGGGTATAGGCGGCAAGCGGCGTAGCCCGTCCGCGCGGCAGGATGCGCTCCCCGTCGGGTCCGGCCAGCACGACGCGGCCGTCCCGCTCGGTGACCCGCTGCTGGGCCACGTCCGGCAGCGGAATGTCCGCGGTGTCGGGTCCGAGCAGGAGCCCGGCGCCGATCTCCTGGCGCGCGATCGCATTCCGGGGGGAGGCCGGATTCGTCATGAGCCACTGGGAGAAGCTGGCCCGCTCTTCGGCGAGATCGGTGGGAACGCTCTGCGACCGGAGGGCGGCGGGCAGCAGGAGCAGACCGGCGACAAGCCGGGCGTCCCGGCGAGTCCGGCGGAGAGTCACGAGCGCTTGAGGGGTCCGACCAGCTTGATCGGCATGGTCGGCTGGGTCGAGCCCGACTCTGGCTCGATCGTCACTGCCGCGGCGCTCAGGTCGCCGCCGGTCGGCACCGGGATCTGCTCCACCCGCGCGTGCCCGTCCGCTTCGGGCTTGAAGGTGACCGAGGGAACCGGCTTTCCGTCCCGGATGAACCAGAGCTGGTAGGCGCGACCCTCCGGCACCTCGCGCAGCCGGAACCCGTGGATGATCGCCCGCTCGCGCTGCCGGTCGTAGAACAGCTGGATGCCGGGCTCGGGATCGCCGGTGGCGGTGAGCTGGTACATCTGCACCCCGGGCTCGAAGATCGCGTTCAGGGTGGCCTCCCGGGCGGCCAGGCGTCCCTGCGTGTCGGCCAGCAGCTCGCGCAGGTCGCGCAGCTCGCCCTGGGCCGACCGGAGGTTGAGCCCCAGGCCAAGCACCGCGGTCAGGCTGGCGGCCAGGGCGACCCAGAGCGCCGCGCGCCCG
>DATCWW010000135.1:0-3088 GCA_036566145.1 Gemmatimonadales bacterium | reverse complement strand
CAGCGTGCCGGGTCGCCCCGCCGGGCTGGCCAGCGCGGGCTCGAAGGTCACGCCGCCCCACTCGGTGACCGGCAGGCCGAGGTGGTCGCGATACCAGGCGCGGAGCGCGTCGGGGTCGCGCGCCTTGAAGAAGATGCCGCCGATGCCTACCACGCGAGCAGTCATGGAGAGCTCCGAGAAGAGAAGTTACTGCATCGCTTTCAGTCGCGCCGAGACCAGCTCTATCAGGCGGGGGAACCGCTCCAGGAAGTAGGGTGCCACGATCCTGCGGATGGTGCCGACGCCGTAGAACTCCACCTGGGTCAGCCAGGGACGCGGGCGGACCGCCAGCAGCTCGCTCCAGAGGATGATACGGCGCTGCCCGGTGTGATCCACCGACCCGATGCCGCTCACGTTGACGAAGATGCTGGTGTTCAGGTGGCGCTCAGACCATCGAAGAAATGCCGCCCCGCCGCCGAACCCCACGACCAGACCGAGCCAGGGCAGGAAGTCGTCCCGGGACGCCGCATTCTGCGCATAGCCGATCGCTGCCTGCGCGGGGTCACGCCGCCGCGCCTGCACCCGATGATGCGGAAATATGACCGCGGGCGCGAGGCGTTGACATCCCCGATCGCGCAACGTCTCTTGCGGCATGGACGTCACCCGACGCGAGCTGCTGGCCGGCATGGGCGGTCTCCTCGCCGCGGCCGCCTGCGGCACCCGGGGCGTGCCATCGCCCGCCCTTGCCACGACACGCCCGCTCGGTGACGCTCTCCCCGTTCGCGGCGACTTCGCGATCCCCGCGGGCCAGACCTGGCTCAACAGCGCGTTCATCCACCCCGTTCCGGTCGCCGCCGCGAATGCGGTGCGGACCTACCTCGAGACCCGGACCTTCCGCGAGCCCCGGCTCCGGAGCGGCGACTCGCTGGCCGCGGAGGTGAAGGCCGAGTTCGCGGCGCTGATCAACGCCAAGCCGGCCGAGATCAGCCTGGTGCAGAGCACCAGCGTCGCCGAGAACCTCGTGGTCAGCGGGCTGGGGATGCCGGGCGGCAAGGGCGGCGTGGTGACCGACGCGCTCCACTTCGACGGCTCGCTCGTCCTCTACGGCGAGCTGGCGAAGCGTGGGGTGGACCTCACCATCGTGCGGCCGCGCGACTGGCGCGTCGATCTCGCCGACATCGAGCGCGCCGTGCGGAGCGAAACCCGGCTGGTCGCCATCAGCCTGGTCTCCTGGTACAACGGCTTCCAGCACGACCTGAAGGCGGTCTGCGACGTCGCCCACGCAAAGGGCGCGTACGTCTACGCCGACATCATCCAGGCCGCGGGCAACATCCCGATCGACGTCCGCGCCACGGGCGTGGACTTCTGCGCCTGCTCCACCTTCAAGTGGCTGATGGGCGACTTCGGCGTCGGCTTTCTGTACGTGCGGGAGGACCTGCTCGAGCGGGTGGTCCGGCGCACCCAGATCGGCTACGCGGAGGCCGACGAGGTGCTGCACTACCTGCCGTCGGATCCTCCGGCGGACACGCCGGTCACGTGGACGTTCCACACGGATGCGGGCGGGTATTTCGAGGTCGGGACCTACGCGCAGGCGGCCGTCAACGCCCTCTCCGTCTCGCTCCCCTGGCTCCGGCGGCTGGGCCCCGAGAAGATCCAGGCCTACCGCCGGCCGCTGCTCGAGCGGCTGCACGAGGAGATGCCTCGGCGCGGCTTCACCTCGATCACGCCGCGGGAGAGCCCGTCGGCGCTGATCGCCTTCACCATGGGGGGCGCCGAGCAGCGCTTTGCCGAGCGGCTCGGCGCGGCGAAAGTGTCGGTCAGCCTCTACGGCGACCGCGTGCGGATCTCGCCGTCGATCTTCAACGACATGCACGACATCGAGGCGCTGCTCGACGCGCTCTCCTGAGGGCGGTCGCTACTCAGGAAGGTCCGGACTCACCGGTTCGCTGTACCGGAGCCAGGTGACCTACTCGGCCTTCGTCAGCACCAGGTCGACGATCTGGTGTCCGATCGTGGCCTCGCCGATCAGTCGGTTGCGATCCGCCGTGAACCTGACATCGCGGATGAAGGTGTCGGCCGTCTGGTCGAAGGTGACCCCGCCGCGACTCAGCGCCCACGTGCCGGTCAGGTCGGCATCGAGATCCGCGCCGCCCTCGCCGGCGCCGGGCACGAACAAGTGACCGGTCGTCGTCCCATCCGGTGCCAGCGCGAGCTCCACCTCCGATCCCAGGACGAGCTGATCGACCGTCGCGACCGCCACGGTCAGGGTGAAGGTCGTGGCGGAGTAGGCGCCGGCGACGTTATCGACGGTCGGGCTGAAGCTGCTGTCGTCGTCGCAACCGGAGAGGGCGAGTACCAGGGTTAGCGCGACGGCGCGCCCGAGCTGCACGCGCATGATGGCCTCCGAAGTGAAGACGATGTGGGCGCTGTTCGTCCCGGCTGGGTGGTTCAAACGCCGGGTGCGCCTCTCGAGGCGCTCCGGGCAACCTCCCGGTGGATTCTGCGATGCCTCCGGAGCGCGGTCGCTAGTCCCGCGCGACGCCAGGATGAATCGGGGATGCATGGAGCCGTTCACGAGCCCGCGGGGGGCTTCTTGCCGCGCCGCCTCGGAGGCGTGCGGGTTGCCTCCTTCACCGTGGCCGAGAGTTCCCGCGCCGCCGTGCCCAGGGCCGGCAGGTCCGGTTGGCCGCCGCGCAGCTTGCCCGTGCGCAGGTCGGTGGTGAGGGCACGGCACATCTCGGTCCCCCGATGCGTGCGGAACCGCTCCTGAAACGCATGGGGATCATCCGCGTTGACCGCGCTGAGCAGGCTCCATGTCCGGAGCCGCAGATCGTCGAGCGCGCTCTTGAACTCCGCCAGGCCGGCCGTGACCGGATCGCCGGTCTTCAAACTGGCCTCGACCGTGTTCAGCATGTTGCTCAGGGTCGCCACCTGCTCGGGCCACGCGAACTGACTCATAGGACCCTCTGTTGAAGAGGCGTGGGGGCACCCTAACGTTACACCCTCGGGTGTAGCCCACAATGCGCCTTCAGTGGCGGCGTCTATCGCCGATCGCTATCGCCGCGACGCCGAGCAGGATCAGGAGCCCGCCCAGCACGAGGCTCGCCGG
>DATCWW010000134.1:0-3167 GCA_036566145.1 Gemmatimonadales bacterium | reverse complement strand
CGTCGCCCTTGAGCGCGGCGGCGAACTCGGCGGCGGTGGCGAAGCGGTCGGCGGGCAGCTTGGAGAGCGCCGTCAGGACCGCGTCCTCGACCGCCGGCGGCACGCTCCGGCGCTGGGCCGAGAGGCCGGCGGGGTCGGCGGTCATCACCTTGGCCACGATGGCCTGGGCGGTGGGTCCGGTGAACGGCGGCTCGCCGACCAGCATCTCGTAGGTGACGGCGCCGAGGGCGTACACGTCGCAGCGGCCGGTGATGGTGCGCTCGCCCATGGCCTGCTCGGGCGACATGTAGTGGGGCGTGCCGAGCGACATGCCGGTCTCGGTCATCCGGCTGCCGCCGCCCGCGCTGGAGACGGCCAGGGCGATGCCGAAGTCGGCCACCAGCGCCTGCCCGTCGTGCAGCAGGATGTTCTCGGGCTTGATGTCGCGGTGGATCACCCCGTGCCGGTGGGCGTAGTCGAGGGCGGCGGCCACCTCGGTGGCCAGGCGCACCGCGTCGCTCACCGGCAATTGCTTCTCGCGGCGGAGCCGGTCGCGCAGGCTCTCGCCGTCCACGAACGGCATGACGTAGTACGCGGTGCCGTTCACCTCGCCGCTGTCGATCAGGCCGAGGATGTGGGGGTGCTGCAGCGTCGCGATGGTCTGGATCTCACGCAGGAAGCGCTCGGCGCCGATGACGGCGGCCAGCTCGGGGCGGAGGACCTTGATGGCCACCTTGCGGCGGTGCTTGAGGTCCTCGGCGAGGTAGACCGTGGCCATGCCGCCCTGGCCCAGCTCGCGCTCGAGGCGGTAGCGGTCGCCGAGGGCGGTACGCAGGGAGTCCGGCACGCCCATGGGGCTTCCCGGGGGTGGAACGGGCTGGGTGATCGTGGGGTCTTGGGTCAGAGGGTTAAGTAAACCGCGGGGCGGGCGGGGCGCCAGCGAGGCGAGGTGCGCCGGTTCCGGGTGTTCCATTCACAGGCTCGGCCGGGCGATCCTTCCATCCATCGGCCCCACTTTCGATCACCAGTGCGCCCGTGAGCTGGCTGCCGAGCCACTCGCGATCGAGGAACATCGGAAGTCGGAGGAGAAGAGGCCGCCGCTGGTTTGGCGGATGCTACGCGGGCCCGGTCTCCTTGCGAGCTCGAAGCAAACTGATCGCCGCCGCCACCAGGGCGATGGCAAGCAGAGGATAGATGACCAGGAGGTCGATCCGGATGTTACACTCGCCGCTGCAGAGCCAGCGCTGTCGCATGCCGAACTCGTACAAGCCGTAGAGCAGCCAGGCGATCCCGGCACCCACGACGACGCGGCGGTGGGCGCGGCGTCCCAGTGCGAGCAGCACGGCACCGATCGCGAGCGCGAGCAGCGGGTATTCGATGAAGATCGCCATGGCACCCAGGAGCCGATCCACTGCGCGTCTCCCGCGGCTACTTCTCGACCGCGACCACGTGGGCCTGCACCTTGCCGTCGACCGCGTTGCTCCCGAACTGCCGCCGAATCGCCTCGGCCGCCCGAGCGGTCGCTAGCGCGAGCCCCCCGGGCTCCCGCGCTTCGATCTCGTTCCTGAGCACCGTGCCCTGACAATAGGCCAGCGCCGGGATCTCCGCCGAGGCCGCCCGGCTGCGCTCGGTGATCGTGACCAACTCCACGGGGTCACGGAATCCGGCCGCCGAGAGATCCCGTTCGATGGTCGCCCGGTCGGCGTAGCCGTGCGGCGTGCGGGCCAGGAACAGCGGCGGATCGGCGGGATAGAGCGTCGCGAGCTCCGCGGTGATGACGTCGGCGAATTCGTTCTCCTCGATCCGATCCCACACGTTGAACAGGAAGAGGCCGCCCGCGCGGAGGACCCGGCGCGCCTCGGCGAACGCCCTGGCCTTGTCGGGAAAGAACATCACCCCGAACTGGCAGACGACGGCATCGAAGGACCGGTCCCGAAAGGGCAGCTCGGCGGCATCGGCCTGCCGCCACTCCACCGGTCGCGAGGTCCCGATCGCGGCGGCCCGGTCGAGCATGGCCTGGTTCAGGTCGGTGGCCACGATCGTCACGCGCTCGGGCAGTGCGGAGGCCAGGTGGCGCGTCACGACACCGGTGCCGGCGGCGATCTCGAGCACGCTGGTCAGCGGCCGGCCCGTCAGGCGCAGCGCCAGGTCCGCAGCGTAGGGCTCGAAGATGAGGGGAACCAGGTATTGCTGATAGAACTCGGGGACCTTGCCGGCGAAGGTCGCGTCGGATTCGGCGTGGCTCATGGGCTGAACAGAAGTAAGCCCGAGGGCAGCCGAGACGCCAGCGACGACGACTACGGTCTCATGGCCGCCCCCGCGTCGATCACGAGAGCAAACTCCGGGACTCGGTCAGTCCTCGCGGTCCCGACCGTGCCCGTGATGCGAGTGGCTCTGCTCGCCGTCTTCGTCGGGCAGGTAGTACTTCCCTTCCCGCTGGTAGACGATCACGGCCCGAAATCCCGTCGGCGCGACCTCCCGGCTGTAGTACCGGGTGCCGTCGTAATACACCGTGACCTCGCGGTAGCCGTGCTGCTTCCACCAGCCGTAGGCATGTCCTCTCGGCACGTGGGTGCGCTCGACCACGATGACCTCGCGCACCGGCTCGCGCCGCACGGCCCGAGGCGGCGGCGTAACCACCACCCGGTCCTGGCTCCGGCTGGAGCCGCAGCCGGTGACCAGCGCCAGTGTCACGATCCCAGTTGCCACGATGCCGCGCGTCATCTCTTCCTCCCAGGGGTTGGCAGGCCGGGGAACCATGCGCGAGGGGTGTGCCAGCGGCTAACTCGTTGCGGGGGCGCACCTCGGACCGAGGCGACCGGGCAATCTCCGACGCCGGCGGTGAAATGCCTGCGGATGGCCGTGGCCAGATCCGGCCGCCGTCGGCGAAGGCATACGAGCTCCACCGGGGCGCGCTCTACCTCGGGTCGGAGGTGAAGGCCCGATCGAGCCATCGGGCGTCACCGGCCCGCCTCCAGGATCAGATCGGAATGGCCCCCGAGGGCGTCGCCCCCTAGAGCGGGGGCGGCGAGCTGTAGAACTGCAGCTTGACCGGAATCTGTTGGGGGCTGTTGGAGGCAGCGCCGGACGAGACCGTGATCGACCCGCTCACGAGGGTGCCGTGGGGGACCGGCAGCTTGCTGAGGTCCACGGCCACCCGTACGGTGGTCGGGGTGGTCCCGCTGGTC
>DATCWW010000124.1:0-2720 GCA_036566145.1 Gemmatimonadales bacterium | reverse complement strand
GCGCGGGCAGCGCGGGGACATCACCCTGGCAGCGCCGGCGGCCGGTGCGGGCCAGACCGGCGTCCTCGAGTTCAGTTGGCATCCCGTTCCGAATGCGTCCGCCTACGTGCTCGAGATCCAGGGCGCTGACCGCAGCGTGGTCCGGAGCGACACCACGGCCGACACGACGCTGACCCTGCCGTCCGCGCTTTCCGCCGGTGAGTACCGCTGGTGGGTGCGCGAGGTCACCGAGGGCACCGAGCCGCGCAGCTCGGGGTTCCGGGCTCTGAAGGTCCCGGCGCGCTGATGGAGGAGAGGCGAGCGTGACGCCACCCATGGTGCGCAGCGAGCGACTGGAGCTCACCCCCCTGGCCGCCCCGGCGGTGGACGCGCTCCTCGCCCGGGACCGCGGGGCGCTCGAGCGGCTCACCGGTGGGCGCTTCGAGGATCCCTCGCCGCCGCCGTACATGGCCGACGCCCTCCCGGTGGTGCGCGACCGGCTGCGTCAGGCGCCCACGGAGGCGCCGTGGTGGAACTGGCTCGTCATCCGGAGCGACACCCGGGAGGCGGTAGGATCGGTCGCCTTCGCCGGTCCACCCGACCGGGACGGCGCGGTGCTGATCGGCTACGCGATGTATCCCGCGTTCGAGGGGCGAGGGTATGCCACCGAAGCGGTGCGGGCGATGATCGGGTGGGCATTCGGGCAGGCCGGGGTGCGCGAAGTCCGCGCCCTCGCGCCGGTGTGGAACACCCCCGCGCTCCGGGTCGCCGAGAACGTGGGCATGCGGCCGGTGGCGTCCGAGGAGGACGACGACGTCGGGGAGGTGCTGCTCTACGCCCTCACGACGCCAGCATCCGTTGGATCGGCTTGATCAGGAGCAGCAGCACCACACCCGCCACGACCGCGGTGAGGGTCACGCCGGTGAAGAGCATCGTGAGCGGCATCGTCTCGTACACGCTCGCCGCCATGCCGGCCAGGTAGCTCCCGACGCTCAGGGCCAGGAACCACACCCCCATCACCAGCCCGGAGATGCGCGCCGGCGCCAGGGTGCTCATCGCGCTCAGGCCCACCGGGCTCAGGCACAGCTCGCCCCACACCTGGAGCAGGTAGGACGCCACCAGCCAGAGCGGACTCACCTTGACCCCGGTCGCGGCCAACCCCGCGGCGCCGATCATGATCGCGAACGCACCGGCCAGGAGGAAGAGCGCGAGGCTGAACTTCGCGGTGCTGGACGGATTGCGGTGGCCCAGGCGGAGCCAGATCACAGCGAACACACCGGCGAAGACGATCACGAAGAGCGCCGGGACCGACTGATACCAGGCGGCGGGGAACGCATGCCCCAGCACGACGTTGTTGGTGCTGCGCTCGGCGAACAGGTTGAGCGTCGAGCCGGCCTGCTCGTACGCCATCCAGAAGATCGTCGCCGCCACGAACAGCACGGTCACGACCACCAGCCGCTTCCGCTCCGCCGACGTCCACTGCCGGCTCGAGAGCAGCCAGGCGAAGAACCCGACGGTGATCCCGATGAGCACCCACTTGAACGCGCCCGCCACCGCTCCCGGATCGAGGCTGAGAGCGCCGGTGGCCAGGAGCACGACCAGGAGCGCGATCGCCGCCCCGACGGCGAGGCCGCCCACCCGGATCCGGCGGTCGAGCCGGGCGGCCGCGACCGGATCGGACGGCCGGACCGGATGCCGCCCATCCTCCGCCAGGTACTTGCCCCCCAGCGTGTACTGCACCAGCCCGCAGAACATCCCCACCGCGGCCGCGCCGAAGCCCCAGTGCCAGGAGCTCTCGGGCGAGAATCCCATCGACGACAGCATCCCCCGAAAGCCCTCGCTCTGCGCCAGCCAGCCGGTGATCAGCGGCGCGATGAAGGCGCCGGTGTTGATGCCCATGTAATAGAGCGAGTAGCCCGCGTCCCGCCGCACGTCGTCCGCCGCGTAGAGCTTCCCGACCAGCACGCTGATGTTGCCCTTGAGCAGCCCCGTGCCGCTGGCGATCAGCACCAGGCCGAGGTAGAAGAGAGGGAGCGACGGAACGGCCAGACAGATGTGTCCCGCCATGATCACGACGCCACCGAGGAAAACGGCGGGACGGAGCCCGAGCACGCGGTCGGCCAGCCAGCCCCCGGGCAAGGACAGCAGGTAGACCGAGCTGACGTACATGGCGTAGATCGGGGCGGCCTGGGCCGTGTCGAATCCCAGGCCGCCCGCCGCGAGGGGCGCTGTCATGTAAAGAATGAGCAGCGCCCGCATCCCGTAGTAGCTGAAACGTTCCCACATCTCGGTGAAGAAGAGCGTCGCGAGCCCGCGGGGGTGCCCGAAGAACCTGGTATCGCCGCTGGAGGGACCGGCGGATGGAGGCGCGGGAGCGGCGGAAACGGCCACGGAGGACTCCTTTAGTCTTTCTTGCCCAGCTTGCGCTTGAGGTATTCCAGCTGCGCCTCCACCGCTTGATCCCGCCGGCGGCGATCGGCCTCATGGGCCAGGCGTTCATCGTCCGTCGGCGGCGACGCGCCGGCCGCCTCGAGGTCGCGCCAGGCCGCCCGGATCGAGTCGGCCGAGGTCGTGCCGCTCCGGAGCTGGCCGGTCATCTCTTCGACCTCGCGCTCCGCCAGCGCCAGCTCGTCGCGCTGCACCACCAGCTTTCGCTCCAGCAGGGTGATGCGCTCGCGATGGCGGACCGCGAAGCGGGCGGCGATGGTGGCTGTCTCCGGGTCCGGGAGCGCCGCGGCCAG
>DATCWW010000121.1:0-2710 GCA_036566145.1 Gemmatimonadales bacterium | reverse complement strand
GACCAGCTCACCGACAGGTGCGGTGCGTCGTGGCATCAGCTCTTCGGTACCCGCACGATCAAGGCGTCACCCTGACCACCGCCACCGCACAGCGCGGCCGCACCCACTCCGCCGCCCCGGCGCTTCAGC
This sequence comes from Gemmatimonadales bacterium, assembly GCA_036566145.1. GTDB lineage: Bacteria > Gemmatimonadota > Gemmatimonadetes > Gemmatimonadales > GWC2-71-9 > CAVVWJ01. The sequence goes on along the minus strand of DATCWW010000121.1, from coordinate 2,581 downwards.
TCCAGCGCCAGGTGCAGCACCATGCGGGCGCCGGACATGCCGATCGGGTGGCCGAGCGCGATGGCGCCGCCGTTCACATTGACCTTCTCCGGGGTGACGCCGAGGTCCTTCATCGACTGGACGGCGACGGCCGCGAACGCCTCGTTGATCTCGATGAGGTCGAGGTCATCGACGCCGATGCCCTCCTTCTTCAGCGCGTGCCGGATGGCGTTGGACGGCTGCGACTGGAGCGAGTTGTCCGGGCCCGCCACATTGCCGTGGGCGCCGATCTCGGCGATCCACTCCAGGCCGAGCTCCTCGGCCTTCGCCTTGCTCATCACAACAACGGCGGCAGCGCCGTCGGAGATCTGCGAGGAGGTGCCCGCGGTGATCGTGCCGTCCTTGGTGAACGCGGGGCGCAGCTTGGCGAGCGACTCGGTGGTCGTCTCGGGGCGGATGCCCTCGTCCTTGGCGAAGAGGACCGGGTCGCCCTTGCGCTGCGGGATCTCGATGGGCGTGATCTCGGCCTCGAAGACGCCGTTCTTCTGGGCGGCGGCGGCGCGCTGGTGGGACAGGGCGCCGATCTCGTCCTGCTCGGCGCGGTTCAGGCCCAGACGGGTGTTGTGCTTCTCGGTGGACTCACCCATCGGGATGTTCTCGTACGCGTCCGTCAGGCCGTCGTGCGCCATCGCGTCGAGCACCTGGATCGCGCCGTACTTGTAGCCCTCACGGGACTTCGGGAGCAGGTGCGGGGCGTTCGTCATGGACTCCTGGCCGCCGGCCACCACGATGTCGAACTCTCCGGCGCGGATGAGCTGGTCGGCGAGCGCGATGGCGTCGAGCCCGGACAGGCACACCTTGTTGATGGTGAGCGCGGGGACGTTCATCGGGATGCCCGCCTTGACGGCGGCCTGGCGGGCCGGGATCTGCCCCGCCCCGGCCTGGAGCACCTGGCCCATGATCACGTACTGGACCTGGTCTCCGCCGATGCCCGCCCGGTCCAGGGCGGCCTTGATGGCGAAGCCTCCGAGGTCTGCTCCGGAGAAGGACTTCAGGGAGCCGAGCAGACGCCCCATGGGCGTGCGGGCACCCGCGACGATCACTGAGGTGGTACCGGTCGTTCCTGACATGAGGCGCGGCCCCTTGGGTGAGAAGTGAACGAGGGTGGGAGGGGCCGGCGCATGAGGGGCGGCGTTACGCCCCGCTCGTTCTTCCGCCCCTCATGTGCCGGCCCCTCGACTCGAATGTACTGAGCGGTACCGCGCCCGTCATCCGGCAGCGGGTGTGATCGCGCGCACGTTGCGTAACCAACCCGGGGGCGCTGCACTGGTTCCATGCTGACGCGAATCGACCACATCGGGATTGCCTGCTTCGACCTCGACACCACGGTGGAGTTCTACCGTGCCACCTACGGGTTCGAGGTGGAGCACTCAGAGGTCAACGAGGAGCAGGGCGTACGTGAAGCCATGCTCAAGATCAATGACACCCCGGACGGCGGTGCCACCTACCTCCAGTTGCTGGAGCCGACCCGTGAGGACTCGGCCGTGGGCAAGTGGCTGGCGAAGAACGGCGAGGGAATCCACCATGTCGCCTTCGGCACCGGGAACGTCGACGAGGACGCCGCGGACATCCGCGGCAAGGGTGTACGGGTGTTGTACGACGAGCCCAGGATTGGCACGATGGGGTCACGGATCACCTTCCTGCACCCCAAGGACTGCCACGGCGTCCTGACAGAACTCGTCACGTCCGCAACAGAGCACTGACCTGACCCATACCCGGCCCGGTAGAGTGAGCGGTTCCGGGCCGGGGCCGGGCCGGGGCCGCGCCGCGTTCCCTGCTGTCGATCTGTCACCATTCCCCGGGGGACAGTTCGCCCGCCGGGCGGACTCGTCCGGAGATGTGCGACCAGGGTTGGGGGCTCCCCTGCTCAGTGGGGCATCCCCTGCTCGAACAAAGTTGCGAGCTTGGGGATGAAGTTGAAAGCTCGGGGAAGGATGGGACCGCGCAGTGCGGGGCTACGAAGGCCAGCAGAGCCACCGAGCTGAGGACGACCATCTCTCGCGGCTCGAAGCCACGATGGACCGGCTGAAGACCGACCGGGAGAAGGCTGTCCAGCACGCCGAGGACCTCGGCTATCAGGTCGAGGTCTTGCGCGCCAAGCTGCACGAGGCTCGGCGCACGATCGCGACCCGTCCGGCCTACGACGGCGCGGACATCGGCTACCAGGCCGAGCAGATGCTCCGTAACGCCCAGATCCAGGCCGACCAGCTACGCTCCGACGCCGAGCGCGAGCTGCGGGAAGCCAGGGCGCAGACGCAGCGGATCCTGCAGGAACACGCCGAGCATCAGGCGCGTCTTCAGGCCGAATTGCACAACGAGGCGGTGCAGCGGCGCCAGCAGCTCGACCAGGAGCTGGCGGAGCGGCGCCGGACCGTCGAGTCCCATGTCAACGAGAACGTCGCCTGGGCCGAACAGCTCCGCGCCCGGACGGAGTCACAGGCGCGCAGGCTCCTGGAGGAATCCCGCACCCAGGCCGAGCAGTCGCTGGCCGCCGCCCGCGCCGAAACCGCCCGGCTCGCCGAGGAGACCCGCCAGCGGCTGG
>DATCWW010000045.1:0-9487 GCA_036566145.1 Gemmatimonadales bacterium | reverse complement strand
GGCTGTTCACCAGCGGCAACGTGGTGGTGGCCAGGGCGGGAGCTTCCGGGGCGGTGGGGGACTCGCCGCTGCAGGCGAAGAGCCCGAGGGCGGCGAGCAGGGCGGGCGCGCCACGGCGCGCAAGGCGAAGCGGTTCCATGCGACCTCCGGCTGACGGACGGGTGCGAGCGCCGCGACGACGCCAGCGCGAACCAGCCGGAGCGGCGTACGGCCTCAGCGGCGAGGTGGGTGGGGTACTCGTCGCCAAGAGGTAACGCCCGATCGTGCCGGAGACTCCCTCGCCCGCCGTCATCGCGGCTGGCCCGGGACCGCTTTCGCCTGGGCCCACCCCACCAGCCCCACCATCAAGGTCGAGGCTGGTTGTGGCGAACCGTGATGGCGCCCCCCCGGATTCGGGCGCATCTTTCCCCTTCTCATGAACAGCCTGCAGGAACAACTCGAGCGCGCCCTGACCGGTCGCTACCGGCTCGAGCGCGAGCTCGGCCAGGGCGGCATGGCGGTCGTCTTCCTGGCCCAGGACCTCCGCCACGACCGCAAGGTCGCCCTCAAGGTCCTCCGTCCCGACCTCTCGGCCGCCATCGGCGCCGAGCGGTTCCTCCGGGAGATCAAGCTCGCCGCCGGGCTCACCCACCCGCACATCCTGCCGGTCTACGACTCCGGCCAGGCCGGCGAGCTGCTCTTCTACGTCATGCCCAACATGGCGGGCCGCTCGCTCCGGGAGCGGCTCCAGCGGGAGCGGCAGCTCCCCCTGGCCGACGCCCTGGCCATCACCCGCGAGGTCGCGTCCGCGCTGGACTACGCCCACCGGCAGCAGGTGGTGCACCGCGACATCAAGCCGGAGAACATCCTGCTCCACGAAGGGTCGGCGATGGTGGCCGACTTCGGCATCGGCAAGGCGCTGAGCGCCGACGGCTCGCTCACCCAGACCGGCATGGTCGTCGGCACGCCGACCTACATGAGTCCCGAGCAGGCCTCCGGCGAGCCGTCCGTGGACGGCCGGACCGACCTGTACAGCCTGGGCTGCGTGCTGTACGAGATGCTGACCGGCGAGCCGCCGTTCACCGGCGCCACGGCCCAGGCCATCATCGCCAAGCGGTTCGTCTCCCCCATTCCGAAGGTGCGCGTCACCCGCGACGTGCCCGAGGCGGTGGACGACGCGCTGACCCGGGTCCTGGCCCGGACCCCGGTTGACCGGTTCGCCACCGCGGCCCAGTTCGTCGAGGCGCTGCGCCAGGTGAACGGCGCCGGTGGCGCCGCCCAGGCGACGGTGCCGGCCGGCAGGACGCCGCCCGGCTCCCCCGCGCGCAGGGCCATCGCGGTCCTCCCGCTCGCCAACATGAGCGCCGACCCGGAGAACGAGTACTTCAGCGACGGGATGACGGAGGAGATCATCAACGCCCTCGCGAAAGTGCCCGGCATCCAGGTCGCGTCCCGCACCTCCTCCTTCGCCTTCAAGGGCAAGGAGGTGGACGTGCGGCAGATCGGCGAGAAGCTGGGCGTGACCTCGGTGCTCGAGGGCAGCGTGCGCAAGATCGGGAGCCGGGTCCGCATCACCGCCCAGCTCATCAGCGTGGCCGACGGCTACCATCTCTGGTCCGAGACCTACGACCGCCAGCTCGAGGACGTGTTCGCCATCCAGGACGAGATCTCGCACGCCATCGTGGACGCGCTCAAGCTGCGGCTGGGCGACGAGGGCGGTCCGCTCGTGGCCCCGACCAAGAACATCGAGGCCTATACGCTGTACCTGAAGGGGCGGTTCGTCTTCAACAAGGACACCGAGCCGTCCACCCGGAAGGCGCTGGATTTCTTCCAGCAGTCGCTGCTCCAGGACCCCGCCTACGCCCGCTCGTACGCCGGCATCGCGGACTGCTGGACCCAGCTGGCCGACGATTTCGTGGTGCCGGACGAGGCCTACCCCCGGGCCAAGGCGGCGGCGACCCGGGCGCTGCAGCACGACCCCGACCTGGTCGAGGCGCTCACGTCGGTGGGCAAGGTGCTGTGCTGGTACGAGTGGGACTTCGCCGGCGCGGAGCGGCAGCTCCGCCGGGCCGTGACGCTGAACGACAACCACGCGGAGGCCCACTGGGCCCTCGGCAGCGTGCTGCCGACGGTGGGCCTCCTGGCCGAGGCGATCCAGGAGATGCGGAAGGCGCTGGTGCTCGACCCGCTCTCCGCGGTGTACAGCCGCTGGCTGAGCCGCTTCATGCTGTTCAGCGGCGACTACACCGGCACGATCGCCCAATCCAGGAAGACGATCGACCTGGATAGTGACTACGCCTACTCGTATCTGGACATCGGCTCCGCGTACCTGGCGCTCGGTGACGCCGAAAAGGCCCTCCAGTGGCTTCAGCGCGGCCAGGGCCTCGAGACGAGCGTTCGCTCCTACGACGCGCTGATCGTGCGGGCCCTGGCGCCCCTGGGGCGGCGGGAGGAAGCCGACGAGATCCTCACCCGGCTGGAGGAGCAGTCCCGGCAGCACTACGTGCGATCGGAGATCATGGCGCCGGCCTACGCCGCGGTGGGCGACATGGACCGCGCCTTCGCCTGCCTCGAGCGTGCCTTTCAGGTTCGCTCCGCGGGGCTCATCTACCTGCACGTGGACCCGGCCTACCACCCGCTGCGGGACGATCCGCGGTTCGGGTCACTGGTGGAGCGGATCGGGCTGCGCTAGACGCCGCCGGTAGCGCCGCTGCGCCCCGTAGAGCAGCCCCTCACGCCCGACCCCCGTGGCTCCTCTCAGCCTGCTTTCAGGCTTCCTTCACGACAGACGGCGTAGACTCTCCATCGTCAGAGCTTCGGAGCCAATCGGTCTCCGGCGCAGGAGTCGCGCGCGTCTGGGCCGGGGGTTCCACCAAGAATCTGGCGCGAGGAGGAACCTATGTGGACCTACAAGCACCGCATCGCTCTCTGTTGCCTCGGAGTGACCGTACTGGCATGCGGTGAGCCGGCCACCCAGCCAACCGAGAGTTCGGAGTCGGTGCCAGCAACCCCGCTCCTGAGCACGGCCGTAACTGGTACCTGGAGACTGATGCCCTCCCTGGTACCGGCACGTGCGGGCATCGCGGCTTCGGTGACCGACAAGTCGATTGTTGTAGTCGGCGGTTACGTCTTCGGCAAGATCCTGAGCAGGGTAGATGCCTACAACGTAGAGACAAGGACCTGGCGTCGGCTGAGGCCGTTACCGGAACCACGGCGGCTGACCGGAGCCACCACCATTAACGGCAAGATCTACGTCGCCGGTGGCATGTCGGTGATAGATGATCCGGCTGATCCGCACTACGCCGAGGCAGTGGTCCACAAGTCACTGTTTGTTTACGATCCCGAGACCAATACCTGGACCCGAAAGGCCGACATGCCGCGGCCGGGGGTGGCGTTGCAAGCAGCCGTCCTGGGCAGACTCTACGCATACGTCGATGGGTCCTTCCTGGCCTATTCGCCTCGAATCGATACGTGGGTCAGGTTGCAGCCGCCTCCATCCCGGCATGACTTCGGCGTGATGGCCGCGGCAGGCGGCAAGGTCTATCTCACGTCTGGTCTGACGCAAGCCACCGTGAACCCTTACAACAAGGAGCTGGATGTCTACGACCCCGCGACCAGAGCATGGACTGTTAAGAGTCCCATGAGGCTCGCCGCGGCGTTCATGACAGCCACGCCGATTCACGGCAAGCTGTGGCTGACCTCCGGTCCGAGTGAGTTCGTGACGACGCCGGACGGCCAACTCTATCTGTCAAACCGCGACGTGCAGGTATACGACCCCGTCAGCGACCAGTGGAAGGACGGGCCTCTGATGCTGAAGGACAGCAAGGAGGGCGCCTCGGTATACGTAGGCGGGAGGCTGTACGTGCTCGGGGGTACTGACATGGATGGTCATGTGACAAGCGTGGTGCAGGCGCTCAGTGCATCGTACTGAAGTAGAGAACGCCCGCCGTCGTGCTCGGTGGGCGTTGCCCCCGGCCAAAGCGAGGCTAGCGACGGCGGCGTGAGGCGCCGGTCAGGTCTCCAGCGGCCGGTGGCGGCGGATCAGGTCGCCCCCGCGCCGCGTTGGCGCAAGCGATCGGCGGTCTCGAGCATCACGCGATGGCGCTCTTCGCGCCCCCGCGCGTCAAGCTCCGACATGTCGGGCCTCCACTGTTGGTCTATCCGCTTGGCTCCAGCCATTGAGCCTCTGTCCGCAAAATAATTCGGCGGACACCCCCCAGGCGCCATATCTGTACACCTCGTCCCCTCGTACCAATCCGCCGGCGAACGGGATACAGTTCCTGACGGACCGGTAGCGACCACGCAGCCCAGGCCAGACGAAGGGAAGGACCCCATGCCCCCCGCCTCTCCCGACCCAGACCTCTTGGTCATCAACACCATACGCACCTTGGCCATGGACGCGGTCCAGGCCGCCAATTCGGGCCACCCCGGCACGCCGATGGCCCTGGCGCCGGTGGTTTACTGCCTCTGGCAGGACTTCCTGCGGTTCGACCCCGACGACCCGATCTGGCCCGGCCGCGACCGGTTCGTGCTCTCCAACGGCCACGCCTCGATGCTGCTCTACTCGATGCTCCACCTCACCGGGGTCAAGGCGGTCAACTCGCAGTACGAGCGGCAGGGCGAGCCGTCGGTCAAGCTGGACGACATCAAGCGGTTCCGGCAGCTCGACAGCAAGTGCCCCGGCCACCCCGAGTACCGCCTCACCTCCGGGGTGGAGACCACCACCGGCCCCCTGGGGCAGGGCGTCGCCACCAGCGTCGGGATGGCGATCGCCGGCCGCTGGCAGGCGGCCCACTTCAATCGCCCCGGCCTGGAGCTGTTCGACTACGACGTCTACGCCCTCTGCGGCGACGGCGACATGATGGAAGGGATCAGCGGGGAGGCGGCGTCGCTCGCCGGCCACCTCGAGCTGTCGAACCTCTGCTGGATCTACGACAACAACCGGATCTCGATCGAGGGCAGCACCAAGCTGGCGTTCTCCGACGACACCGCCACCCGCTTCCTGGGCTACGGCTGGAACGTGACCCGGGTGGGCGACGCCAATGACCTGGCCATGCTGCACCGCGCCCTCCAGGTGTTCAAGGACACCCGCGACCGCCCCACCCTCATCATCGTGGACAGCCACATCGGCTACGGCGCGCCCCACAAGCAGGACACCGGCGCCGCCCACGGCGAGCCGCTGGGCGAGGACGAGATCCGGCTGGCCAAGCGGTTCTACGGCTGGCCGGAGGACGCCAAGTTCCTGGTGCCCGACGGGGTCCGCGAGCGCCTGGCCGAGGGGTTCGGGCGGCGCGGGCGGGAGCTGCACGCGAAGTGGACCGCGCGGATGGAGGATTACCGGAAGCAGCACCCGGGCCTCGCGGGCCAGATCGAGCGGATGCAGTACCGCCGGCTGCCCGACGGCTGGGACCGCGACCTGCCCACCTTCCCGCCCGACGCCAAGGGCGTGGCCGGCCGGGACGCCTCGGGCAAGGCGCTCAACGCCATCGCGAAGAACCTCCCCTGGCTCATCGGCGGCGCCGGCGACCTGGCGCCCTCCACCAGGACCCGGCTCACCTTCGACGGCGCCGGCGACCTCGAGGCCGACGACCCCGGCGCCCGCAACATGCACTTCGGGGTGCGCGAGCACGCCATGGCCGCGGCGGTGAACGGTCTCTCCCTCTCCAAGATCCGGGGCTTCGGCTCGGGCTTCCTCATCTTCAGCGACTACGCCCGGCCCGCTATCCGGCTGAGCGCGATCATGGAGATCCCCGCCATCCACGTGTTCACCCACGACTCCATCGGCGTGGGCGAGGACGGCCCCACCCACCAGCCGATCGAGCAGCTCGCGTCGCTCCGGGCCGTTCCCGGCCTCATCACCATCCGCCCGGGCGACGCCAACGAGGTGGTGGAGGCCTGGCGGGTCATCATGCGGCTGCAGCACCAGCCGGCGGTGCTGGTGCTCTCCCGGCAGGCGATTCCCGTGTTCGACCGCGGCCGCTACGGCGCGGCGAGCGGCCTCGCCCGCGGAGCGTACGTGATGGCCGACGCCGAGGGCGGGAGGCCCGACGTGATCCTGATCGGCACCGGAAGCGAGGTCTCGCTCTGCGTCCAGGCGTTCGAGCGCCTGACCGCCGAAGGGGTGCGCGCCCGGGTGGTGAGCATGCCATCGTGGGAGCTGTTCGAGCAGCAGACCCAGGAGTATCGCGACCAGGTGCTGCCGCCGGACGTGACCGCCCGGGTGTCGGTCGAGCAGGCCAGCACCTTCGGCTGGGAGCGCTACACCGGCCCCTCGGGCGCCCGGATCGGGATGATGACGTTCGGCGCCTCGGCGCCGCTCAAGGAGCTGCAGAAGAAGTTCGGCTTCACCGTGGACCACGTGGTCGAAGCCGCGCACGGCCAGCTCGCGCCCGCCCTGTGAAGGTCGCCATCGCCGCGGACCACGCGGGCTACCGGCTCAAGCAGGAGCTGATCCCGTCGCTCCGGGCCCTGGGGCACGAGGTCACCGACCTCGGCACCCACAGCACGGACCCCGTGGACTATCCGGACGTCGCCGAGTCGCTCGCGCGGGCCGTGCTCGGCGGCGCGGTGGAGCGCGGCGTGCTCCTCTGCGGCAGCGGGGTGGGGGCCTCGGTCGCGGCGAACAAGCTGCCCGGCATCCGCGCCGGCCTCTGCCACGACAGCTACTCCGCCCACCAGGGCGTCGAGCACGACGACATGAACATCCTGGTGCTCGGCGCCCGGGTGATCGGCGTCGAGCTGGCGCGGGAGCTGGCGCGGGTCTTCCTGGACGCCCGATTCACCCACGAGCAGCGCCACGAGCGGCGGCTCGCCAAGATCAAGGCGCTGGAAGAGGGGAATCGCCATGCCCCGTGACCTCGCGCTGTCGAACGGCCGCCTCCTGGTGATGTTCGATCGGCAGTACCGGATCCGGGACCTCTACTTCCCCCACGTGGGGAAGGAGAACCACGGCACCGGGCACGTCTTCCGGTTCGGAGTGTGGGCGGGCGGGCAGTTCAGCTGGATGGGGCCCGAGTGGAGCCCGGACCTGCGCTACGCCGACGCCACGATGGTGACCGAAGTGCTGGCGCGGCACCCGGGGCTCGGGGTCGAGCTGCGCTGCAACGACGGGGTGGACTTCGCCGAGAACGTGCTCATCCGGCGGGTCGAGGTCCGCAACCTGACCGCCCGCCCGCGCGAGATCCGCTGCTTCTTCCACCACGACTTCCACATCCTCGGCAACGAGGTCGGCGACACCGCCTTCTATTCGCCCGAGGTGGGCGCGCTGCTCCACTACAAGGAGAACCGCTACTTCCTGATCAACTGCAGGGTGAACGGCGTCGCGGGCGTGGAGCACTATGCCTGCGGAGCCAAGGAGGTCGGCACCGTGGAGGGCACGTGGCGCGACGCGGAGGACGGGGTGCTGAGCGGCAACCCGGTGGCGCAGGGGTCGGTGGACTCGACCCTGGGCGTTCCGCTCACGGTGCCGGCCGGGGGCAGCGCCGAATTCCACTACTGGATGGCGGCGGGACGCGACTTTCACGAGGTGAGCGTCATCAACAGTGTGGTGAAGGACAAGTCCCCCGAGGAGCTGCTGCGCCGGACCCGCAACTACTGGCGGCTGTGGGTCTGCAAGGACCGGCGCGGCACTGCCGACCTGCCCCCGAAGGTCGTGGACCGCTACCGGCAGAGCCTCCTCCTCATCCACACCCAGATCGACCACGCCGGCGGGATCCTGGCGGCCAACGACACCGACATCAGCGAGCTCGCGCGAGACACCTACTCCTACGTGTGGCCCCGCGACGGGGCCCTGGTGTCGAGCGCGCTGATGCACGCCGGCCATTCCGGCGCGGCGGCCCGGTTCCTCGGCTTCTGCGCCCGGGTCATCTCGTCGAGCGGATACCTCCGGCACAAGTACAACCCCGACGGCAGCCTGGCCTCCACCTGGCACGGCTACGTGCGCGACGGCAAGCCGGTGCTGCCGATCCAGGAGGACGAGACCGCGCTGGTGATCTGGGCGCTGGGCGAATACTTCGACCTGTACCAGCGGATCGACGAGACCGCGCCGTTCTACCGCGGACTGGTGACCCGGCCCGCCGACTTCCTGGTGGACTACGTGGACCAGCAGACCGGACTCCCGCTGCCGTCGTTCGACCTGTGGGAGGAGCGCTGGGGGGTGCACGCGTTCACCGTGGCCGCCGTGATCGCCGGCCTCCGCGCCGCGGCGTCGCTCGCGACCGGGTTCGGCGAGACCGAGCGGGCGGACCGGTACCGGGCCAGCGCGGACCGGATGCTGGAGGGGGCCCGCGCGGTGCTGTGGGATGAACGGGCCCAGCGGTTCGCCCGCATGGCGACGCCGGGGCCCGGCGGCTACACCCTCGACATGACGATGGACGCGAGCCTCTTCGGACTGGTGCTGCTGGGCGCCCTGCCGCCGGACGACCCCCAGGCGGTGTCCACGCTGGACCAGGTGAAGGAGCGGCTCTGGGTCCGCACCGACATCGGCGGCATGGCGCGCTACGAGAACGACTACTACCAGCAGGTGGAGAGCGGGGACACGGCGAAGGTGGCGGGCAACCCGTGGTTCGTGTGCACCCTCTGGCTGGCGCGCTATCAGCTCATGCGCGCGCGCTCGGTGGAGGAGCTGGAGCCGGGCCTCAAGCTGCTGCAGTGGGCGACGGACCGGGCGCTGCCGTCGGGCACCATGGCGGAGCAGCTCCATCCCTACACCGGCGAGCCGCTCAGCGTCTCCCCGCTCACCTGGAGCCACGCGGAGTACGTGCGGACGGTGCGGGAGTACATCGTGCGGCACGCCCGGGCCAACATCTGCCCGACGTGCGGCCAGACCATGCGGGATCACGTGCGGCACTCGGATCAGGTGCCGATGCTGACCGGGACGGCGGCGGGCGCTGGATGACCCTGCTGACGGTGGTCCGGGAGCCGGCCGACCTGGTCGAGCCGGCCGCCGACTGGCTGAGCGACGAGATCGCCGCGGCGATCGACGCCCGTGGGGCGTGCGCGATGGCGCTCTCGGGAGGCCGGACACCCGAGCCGGTGTACCGCGCGCTGGCATCGGCCCAGGGGATCGGGTGGGAGCAGGTCACCGTCTTCTTCGCCGACGAGCGCGCGGTGCCACCGCACCACGCCGAGAGCAACTACCGCATGGTGCGGGCGGCGCTGCTGTCGCGGGTGCCGATCCCGGAGGCGGGCGTCCACCGCATGGAGGCCGAGCGGCAGGACCGGGACGCGGCGGCCCGGGACTACGAGCAGCAGCTCCCCCCGGCGCTCGACCTCCTGGTGCTCGGCATCGGGGCGGACGGGCACACCGCGTCGCTGTTCCCCCGCTCGCCCGCGCTGGACGAGCGACGGCGGCTGGTGGTCCCGGCGGTGGGGACCAAAACGCCGGTGGAGCGGATGACGATCACGCCGCCGGTGATCGAGGCCGCCCGCCGGGTGGCGTTGATCGCGACCGGCGGAGACAAGGCCGCCGCGGTGGCGCGGGCGCTGGAGGGGCCGCTCGCCCCGAGGG
>DATCWW010000017.1:0-4657 GCA_036566145.1 Gemmatimonadales bacterium | reverse complement strand
CTCCGGCCGGCAGCGGCAGTGGTCGCCCTCCGGGTCGGGGCAGTGCAGGCCCAGCCACTGGTTGCAATGCAGGCAGCAGGTCGCGTCGTAAGCCAGGTAATACACGGCGGGCGCGCCGCATGCCGGACAGACCGTGTCCATCCGCCAGCCCTCGATCAGGCCACGCCCGGCCGCCAGCAGGTCCAGCGTCTCGATCGCCATACGATTCCTCCCGGGTAGGGGTCGGGGCCCGGCGGCCCTTACCGACTAGTGCGCAGCGCCGCTACGCCGCCGGACACCGTCTCCGCTTCCTTGCGCCGACTCCCCGGGGCGTGCTTGTTGCAGCGTCTCTCTACCTCGCGGGGCGCCGTGCAGGACTTCAGCCGTGTCACCGAGACCGGCCACGCGATTCAGCTCGCGGTGGCCCCGGTGTTTCTCCTCTCCGGCGTGAGCGCCATGCTCGCCGTCCTCACCAACCGGCTGGCCCGGATCATCGACCGGGGCCGAAACGTGGAGGCCGGGCTGCCGCGCGCCGTGCCAGAGACGGGTCCGGCGATGCGGGACGAGCTCGCGGTGCTCGCCCGGCGGGCCCGCCTGATCAACTGGGCCATTTCGCTCTGCACCGTCTGCGCGCTCCTGATCTGCGCCGTCATCGTCGCGCTCTTCCTGGGGCCGTTCCTGCAACTGGATCTCTCGGCCGCGGTGGCGTGGGTCTTCATCACGGCGATGATCGCGCTCTGCAGTGGACTGGTGAGCTTTCTGCGGGAGATTTTCGTCGCCACCCGGCATCTCCGGATCGGCGGACCCTGACGATAGGACGCTTGAGGAGCCAACGATGACGCAGCCCAGCTTCACCGAGCAGGTCGCGGCGCTGAATCGGTTGTTGGGGGAGATCGAAGCGGGGGTGGCCCAAGGCGAGGCGCCCGACCACTCCCTGGCGGAGTTCAAGGGTGCCGTGGACGAGCTCCGGCTCCGGCTCTGGGCGATCCTCGGCGCGGGAAGCGCCAACGACTACCGCGGCTTTCAGGAGCAGTTCCGGCTGCGGCGCGCGCTCGAGATCTGCCGGGGGATCGAGCGGGACCTGCGCCAGGGGGCGCTGAGTCCGCGCCACGACGAGCTGGCGCCCCTGAGCGAGGCCGCGGCCGCACTTGCCCGCGCGGCCGCCGGGGTCCGCCCTCGTTAAGGCGCGACCGACACGCTGACCGCGGGCGGCACCCGCAGCGTCTGCAGCACCACGCAGTAGCGTTCAGTCAGGCGGATCAGGTCCGCGATCTTCTCCGGCTCGGCGGCCAGGGCCAGCTCGAACCGGAGGCGGATGGCCTGGAACCCCACCGGCGCCTCTCGGCTCACGCCCAAGGTACCCCGGAAATCGAGATCGCCTTCGGCCTGCACCGTGCCGCCTTGCAGCGGCAGCCCCAGCGCGGTGGCGACGGCGCGCAGGGTGACCCCAGCGCAGGCGACCAGCGCCTGGAGCAGCATGTCGCCGGAACAGGCCTGGAGACCGGTTCCGCCGCTGGCGGGATGCAGGCCGGCCTCGACCAGAGCCCGTCCGGTCTCCACCCGGCAGCTCACGCCGGGTGCGTCGATGTTTCCGCCGGCGGAGAGCGTCACCAGCGCGGTGGCGGGATCGTCGCGATACCGTTGCTTGAGGGGCGCCTGGACGGCGCGAAGCTCGTCGGAGTGCATGCCGAAGGCTAGCTGCGGCGGTCGGGATTGCGCACCTTTGGACCCTTTCGCCGACCCCTCTCCGGAGAGCGCGCCCGATGACGCACCTGCGCCAGCTGCCCACCCTCACCCTCGCCGCCGCCAAGGCGATCGCCGCGGCCGCCGAAGCCTTCGCCCGCGAGCGGGGATGGACCGTCGCGATCGCCGTGGTGGATGCGGCCGGCGGGCTCATCCTCTTCCAGATCCTGGACGACACCCAGCCCGGCAGCCAGCAGGTCGCGGTGCACAAGGCGCGCACCGCCGCCCGGTTCAAGCGCCCGACCAAGGCGCTGGAGGAGACGATCGCGGGCGGCCGTCAGGCGCTCCTCAGCCTGCCGGGCGTCACCGCGGTCGAGGGGGGACTTCCGATCGTGGTGGCCGGGCGGGTCGTGGGCGCGGTCGGGGTGAGCGGGATGCAGTCGTCGCAGGACAGCCAGGTGGCGGAGGCCGGGCTCGGGGCGTTCCGCCCCGACTGAGCGCTAGGGCTCGGCCGGCTGCACGCGGAGGTCGTACTCCCGCATCATCGCCGCGAAGCCGGTGGCGATCGTCGGGTCGAATTCGCTCCCCGCCCGCTCCGCGATATAGTCGAGCACCCGGGCCGATTCCCACGCGTCGCGGTAGGGGCGGCGGGTCCGCAGCGCGTCGTACACGTCGCACACGTGCACGATCCGGCTGGGATACTGGGCGGCCCGCGGATAGTGGAGCCGCGGGTAGCCGCCGCCGTCGAGCATGAGGTGGTGCTCGTAGGCGACCACGGCGGCGTGCTCCATCGGCTCCCGGCCGGCGAGCAGCATCCGCGCACCTTCCACCGGGTGGGCCTCGATCACCTGGCGCTCCTCCGGCGTGAGCTTCCCAGGCTTGTTCAGAATGTCCCGCGGGATGCGGACCTTGCCGAGGTCGTGCAGCAGCCCCGCGAAGCCGAGGGCGCGCGTCATGCCGGGTCCTACGCCGAGGAACTCGCCCAGCGCCATCGAGAGCACCGAGACGTTCATCGCGTGGGTGGTGGTGTACTGGTCGAACTCCTTGAGCTCGAGGAGCGGCAGGGTGAGCGCGCGCTCGGCGTGCATCACGACCGCGAGCGAGCGGACCACCGCGTCGACCTCGGTGAGAGGGAGCCGGCGGCCGGACCCGACCTCGCGGTTGATCCAGTCCATCGTGTCGCGCTCGTCCTCGATGTCGATCACCGGCGGCCGGGTCGACCAGACGACGCTCGTCTCGGCCGCGCCGGGTGCGGTGCTCCCGCGCACCGCCACGTGGCCGAAGCGGATCGCGGAGGAGCCCATCTGCCAGACGTCCGGCGGGTCGGCGGGGCGAAGCCCGAGCCGCGCCGCGATCTGATCGATGAACCGGGCGAACTCCTCGGCCCCGACCGGACCGGTGAACTCCAGCCGCTCGACGCCCGCGTCGGCCAGTCGCCGGTTCCAGTCCCACCCGTGGAGCTCCTCGACCACCTCCGGTCCGCACAGGATCTCGTCCCGCAGGAAGGTGAAGGCCGCGGCCGGGTGATCCGCCTGCATCAGCAGCAGGCGCTGGTGCGCGCCATCCACCGCCCGGATCGTCGCGGGGTGCGCCGGGCCGTACAGTCCGGTGGACGCGAGCGCCTGGGAGAGCGCGGTCAGAAAGCGGGCCGGCTCGCTCATGCGATGCGCCGGGCCGCGGCCCGGATGTCGGCGTCGGCGTGACGCTCGGCCTCGGCCAGTACCGGCTGGACGCGTGGCTCGGCAGGCCAGTGCGTCGCGAGGCCGGCGATCGCCGCCAGCACCTCGGGTGACTTCGGGGCGAGCCGCCGGCGGCGCAGCCATCGGGTTCGCGTCACGGCCAGACCCGCCAGCGACTCGAGCGCGCGCGCCGTGCGGCTCCGCGCCAAGACCCGGATCGCCATCACCCGGTGGGCCGAGAGTCGAGCCGGGTCCCGTGCCATGCGCTCGATCAGCGGCAGCACGGCGGCGGGGCAGCTCTCCAGCGCCGCTCCGAGCGCCACCGCGGTGATGCCGGGATCGGCGTCGGCCAGGCCGCGGCTCAGGCCTTCATCGCGATGCGCCGGCAGGTCCAGCAGCAGCTTGATCGCCTCGCGACGCACCCGGGCGTCGGGGTGGGTTGCCCACGTCGTGGGGGAGAAGCCATCGGGCCACGGCCGCACCCGGCCGAGCAGCAGGAGCAGATTGCGCTGCAGGTACCAGGGGGCTTCGGCCAGCCGCTCCGCCGCCCGGGCGGCCGCCGGCGTACCGAGTGCCTCGAGCTCCGCCAGAGCGGCGGTGCGGGTCGCGTGGTCGTCGGCTCGACCCAGAAGATCGAGCAGCGGGTCCACCGCGGCGACGCCGAGCCGGCGGATGAGCGTCCGCACCGAAGCGTGGTCGAGTCCCTGGGCCAGCAGCGCGGTGCGCAGCGCTTCGGGCGTGCCCACCGCCCGCCAGACCGGCTCCGTCGTCGGACCTTCCGGCGAGGCGCCGAGCGCCTCCAGCACATCGGTGGTACGACCGGCGGCCACCAGCTCGAGGGCGGCGGCAGAGCCGCGAGGCTCGGGCACGCCGACCTCGAGCGCGGTCCAGAGAATGACCAGCGGATCGGGCGCCAGGTCCGCGTCCGAGGCGGGCATCGCGTTGCGGTCGGCCATGAATTCGAGCACGCCGGTGTACTGGGTCGGGTTGGGGTCGTCCAAGCGCCAGTCGGTGAGGAGGGACGCGGCGTGACGCCGGACGGCGGCGTCGGCCGCTCCGCGCGCCGCATCCGGACCCGCGCCGGCCAGGTGTCCCAGCTTGCGCAGCAGCCGGAGCAGATGCGGGCTGATGGTGCGCCGCGTCGCGGACGCAGCGGCATCCATGACGTTCACCACCGCCTCCGAAGTGAGCGCGGCCGTGGCGGCCGCGGTGAAGCGCTCGCGCTCGGCGTCGCTGCCGGCCGCGATCAATCGGGCCAGCACGCCCGGCTCGAGCAGCGAGATGAGGGCCGACACCCGGGCCCGCAGCTCCGCCGC
>DATCWW010000007.1:0-6424 GCA_036566145.1 Gemmatimonadales bacterium | reverse complement strand
GGTGCCGTCGAACCAGCCTTCCCGCTCGAGCACCGTCAGCAGCTGGCCGTGCTCCAGGTTTCCCGCCGCCGTCACCACGCAGTTACCGGGATGGTAGCCGGTCTGGTGAAGGCAGCGCAGGTCGTCCGCCCGGAGCCCCTCCAGCGTCTCCGGCGTGCCCAGGATGGAGTATCCATAGGCGTGGTCGGGCCACAGCGTCTCCGCGTGCAGCTCGAACACGAGATCGTCCGGGGTGTCGGCCACCCCGTTGATCTCCTCCAGGACGACGTTGCGCTCGGATTCGAGATCGCTGTCCCGCAGGAGGGGGCGACGGACGAGGTCGGTGAGGATCTCGACGGCCAGAGGAAGGTCGGCGTCGAGAACGTGGGCCTGGTAGCTGGTGGCGTCGCGGCCGGTGTAGGCGTCCAGGCTGCCACCCCGCACCTCGAGCTCGAGCGCCAGCTCCCTCGCGGTGCGGCGCTCGGTGCCCTTGAACACCATGTGCTCGAGCAGATGGGAGATCCCCATCTGCTCGCGGCGCTCGTGCGCGCTGGCGGTCCGCACGTAGATCCCGACCGCCGCCGAGCGGACGCCCGGCAGCGTTTCGGTGAGGACGACCAGTCCGTTCGGCGCGGTGGTGCGCAGCAGTCCCTGGTCCAGGGATACCGTGTCCACCGGGTTATTCCTTGGGCAGCAGCGCCTTCCGGGACAGCTTCATGCGGCCCCGCTCGTCCACCTCGAGCAGCTTGACCTGGACGATGTCGCCCTTCTTGACCACGTCCTCGGTCTTCTCGGTGCGCCCGTGCTGGAGCTCGCTGATGTGGAGCAGCCCCTCGACCCCGGGCAGGATCTCGACGAACGCCCCGAAGGCCGTGGTGCTCTTGACCGGCCCCTCGTAGGTCCGGCCCACCTCGGGCTCGGTGGTGATCGCCGCGACCATGGCGCGGGCCTTCTCGCCGGCCTCGCCGCCCACCGCGCTGATGGTGACCAGCCCGCTGTCCTCGATGCTGATCTTGGCCCCGGTGGCGTCCTGGATGCCCCGGATCGTCTTGCCCTTGGGCCCGATGACGTCGCCGATCTTGTCAGGCTTGATCTGCATGGTGAAGATCCGCGGCGCGTACTGGGAGAGGTCCGGGCGCGCCGTCGGCAGCACCTTGGCCATCTCCTTCAGGATGTGGAGCCGGCCCTTCCGGGCCTTCTCCAGCGCCTGCTCCATGATCTTGAGCTCGAGGCCCTCGATCTTGATGTCCATCTGGATCGAGGTGATGCCCTTCTCGGTGCCCGCCACCTTGAAGTCCATGTCGCCGAGGTGGTCCTCGGAGCCGAGAATGTCGGTGAGGATCGCGACCTTGGCCCCTTCCTTGATGAGGCCCATCGCGACGCCGGCGCAGGGCGCCTTCATCGGCACGCCGGCATCCATCAACGCCAGCGACCCGCCGCACACGGTCGCCATGGAGGACGAGCCGTTGGACTCCAGGATCTCGGAGACCACCCTCAGGGTGTAGGGGAAGTCCTCGTACTGCGGCAGCAGCGGCTGGAGCGCCCGCTCGGCCAGGGCCCCGTGCCCGATCTCGCGGCGGCTGGTGCCGCGCATCATCTTGACCTCGCCGGTCGAGAAGGGCGGGAAGTTGTAGTGCAGCATGAACGACTTGGTCGTCTCACCGGCCACGTCGATGCTGTCGATCCGCTGCTCGTCGTCGGTGGTGCCGAGCGTAACCGAGACCAGCGCCTGGGTCTGTCCGCGGGTGAAGAGCGCCGAGCCGTGGGTCCGCGGCAGCACGCCGGGCTCGATGGTGATCGGACGGATGGTGTCGAGGTCGCGGCCATCCACCCGCTCGCCCCGCTCCAGCACCTGCTTCCGCATCACCCGGTATTCGATGTCCTCCAGCTCGTTGGAGATCTCCCGGTTCTTCTCAGGGAACTTCTCCAGCAACGCCGCCAGCGCCTGCTCCTTCACGCCCTTCACGCCGCTCGCGCGCGATGACTTGTCGGCCGCGTTGATGGCGGTCCCCATCGCCCCCTCGGCCGCCTCCGCGGCGCGGGCCTGCAGCTCCGCATCCGCCGGGGCCTTGGTCCACTGCAGCTTGGGCACAACGCCCGCCTTGTCCATCAGCTGCTTCTCGATCGCGATGACGTCGCGGATGCCCTTCTGCGCCACCTTGAGCGCCTCGAGCATCTCCGCCTCGGAGACCTCGAGCGAGCCGCCCTCCACCATCACGATGCTCTCGGCCGAGCCGCTCACCACCAGGTCGATGGTGGAGAACTCCAGCTGCTGGAAGGTCGGGTTCAGGATCCAGTTGCCTTCCACCCGGCCCACCCGCACGCCGGCCAGCGGCCCGTTCCAGGGCACGCTCGACAGGCTGAGCGCGGTCGAGGCCGCCACCACGCCGAGGATGTCGGCGTCGTTCTCCTGGTCGGCGGAGAGGACCGTCACGAAGACCTGGACCTCGTTCTTGAAGCCCTCGGGGAAGAGCGGCCGGATCGAGCGGTCGATCAGCCGGCTCGCGAGGATTTCCTTGTCGGAGGGCCGGCCCTCACGCTTGAGGAACCCGCCGGGAATCTTGCCCGCGGCGTAGGTCTTCTCGCGGTATTCGACGGTCAGGGGGAAGAACGGGAGGGCCGACACATTGGGGGATACCGTCACCGCCGCCACTACCATCGTGTCACCATACCGAAGCACCGCGGCGCCCGCGGCCTGTCGTGCCATCCGTCCCGTTTCCAGCGTCAGGGGACGTCCGGCGAACTGCGTCTCGATCCGTTGCACGGTCACAACCTTCTCTCTCTGGGGTCTCTTGGTTTCTTTGCTGCTCTCGGACACATCAATACTCGGACACATCAATACAGAGAGGGCGTCCCGATCGGCCGGATCAGGACGCCCCTGCAGTCTGGACGCGGATTAGTGGCGAAGCCCAAGCTGCTCGATGAGCGCTCGGTAGCTGGCCAGATCGCTTCGCTTGAGATAGGTCAGCAGCCGCCGCCGGGTGCCGACCATCTTGAGCAGCCCCCGCCGCCCGTGGTGATCCTTCGGGTGGGTGCGGAAGTGATCGGTAAGCGAGTTGATCCGCTCGGTGAGGAGGGCCACCTGCACCTTGGTGGACCCCGTGTCGGTGGGGTGCGCCTGATGCTTGGCCGTGGTGCCCTGCTTGTCGAAGCTCATTGCTGCCGAATCCTTGGTTTGCGCGTCGTAATCCGTTGTAGCCGGGGAATATAGGCGTGGCGCCACTATGGAGGCAAGGGTCTGTGAGGGAAGGGGGAAAGGGGAAAGGGGAAGGGAGCGCTCGATGAGCCTCGAGCACTCCCTTCCCCTTTCGCCTTTCGCCCTTGCCCGCCGTTACCCCCCGAATACCCGCCGAAGATCGTTGCTGAACGCCAAACCCATCAGCAACACGATCAGGACCAGCCCCACCGCCGTGAGCCGCTCCCGCAGCTTGAGCGGCAGCGGGCGGCGGATCGCCGCCTCGACCAGGAGGAACAGCAGCTGCCCGCCATCGAGCACCGGCACCGGCAGGAGGTTCAGCACGGCGAGGTTGATCGAGATCAGCGCCATGAAGGCCAGGAAGGCGTCGAAGCCGAGCCGGGCGCTCTCCCCCGCGAGCTGACCGATGAGGATCGGGCCGCCCACCTCGCGCTTGGAGATCCGTCCGCTGAACAGACCGCGCACCGTGCGCACGATCTGGGTCGAGGCCTCGACCGTCGAGTGCCAGCCCTCGACCACGGCCTCGCCCAGGCCCAGCGCCTCGTAGCGGGTGGGGTTGGCGACCCCGACCCCGATCCGGCCGACCCGCTCGTCCTTGCCGTTCAGGTCCTTGATGGTCTCGATCTCGGGGCGCACCTCGAGGCGGTGGCGGCCGTCGCTCCGGCCCACCTCCAGCGCCAGAGGCCCACCGTCGCTGCCCTGCAGGATCTCGAGCAGGTCGTACCACTGCTCCACCCGGCGCGGTCCCAGCTGCAGGATCGTGTCGCCGGCCTGGACGCCCACCTTCGACGCCGGCTTGCCCTGGAGCACCTGGCCGACTACGGCGGCACGAAACGGCTGCAGCGCCTGGGAGGCCTTGACCCGCTCCTCCAGGGCGTCGGGATGGATCGGCAGGACTACCGTGCGGCCGCCATCGAGAGTGATCCGCACCTCGGCGTCCGGCGTATTGGCGATGCCGTTCTGCACGTCGTCCCACGAGGTCACCGGCTGACCGTTCACCGCCGTGACCTTCTCACCAGGCCGGATCTGGCGCAACGCCTCGCCGCCCGGCGGGACCAGCTCCTCGATCACCCGGCCCACCGTGGTCACCGGATCGATCTGGCGCCCGTTCTTGGCGGCGAGGAACGTGAACGCGACCCAGGCGAAGAGCGCGTTCATCGTCACCCCTGCCAGGATCACGACCACCCGCTTCCACACCGGCTTGGCCTCGAAGACCCGGTCCGGCGGCACCACCGCGTCGGTGACCCCGCCCTCCAGCACGGTGCTGCCGGGGTCCTCCTCCTGGCTCGCCATCTTGACGTAGCCGCCGAGCGGGAGCCAGGAGATCGAATACTCGGTCTCGCCCCGCCGGAAGGTGAGCCACCGGATGGGCGCGCCCAGGCCGAGGGAGAAGCGGTGGACGTAGATCCCGGCCCACTTGGCGGCGATGAAGTGCCCCGCCTCGTGGACGAAGACCAGCACGCCCAGCACCACGATGAGTGCCAGCAGGGTGGTCAGCACGATGACCTCACGATGACTTCACCAGGTCGCGGGCACGGCCGCGGGCCCAGCGGTCCGCCTCGCGCACGACCTCGACGCTGGCGGCGGGCCCGGGGTGATGCGCCTGGACGACCCGATCGATGATCTCGGCGATCCGGCCGAACGGCGCCGCCCCGTCGAGAAAGGCCGAGACCGCCACTTCGTTGGCCGCGTTGAACACTGCGGGCGCCGTGCCGGCGGCGCGTCCGGCGGCCACGCCCACGTCGAGGGCCCGGAACACCTCCCGGCGGACCGGCTCGAACGTGAGCGGTCCGGCCGCGACCGGATCGAACCGGCGCACCCCGGTGTCGGGGAGACGCGCCGGATGGGTGAGCGCGTACAGAATCGGGAGCTCCATGGAGGGAAACCCGAGCTGCGCGATCACGCTGCCGTCGCAGAACTCCACGAAGGCGTGGACAATGCTCTGGGGGTGGACCACCACCTCGAGCGCGTCGTAGGAAAGCCGGAACAGATAGTGGGCCTCGATCAGCTCGAGCGCCTTGTTCACCAGCGTGGCGCTGTCCACGGTGATCTTCTGTCCCATGCGCCAGGTGGGGTGGCGCAGCGCCTCGACCACCGGGGCCTGGGCTACCCGCTCGGCCGGCCATTCGCGGAACGGCCCGCCGGAGCAGGTGAGGATCAGCCGGCCCAGGCCGCTGTCCCGCCCGGTGACGCATTGAAGCACCGCGCTGTGCTCGGAGTCCACCGGCACCACTTCCCCACCGCCGGTACAGGCCGCCTGCATCACCAGGTCACCGGCCATGACCAGACTTTCCTTGTTGGCCAGAGCGACCCGCTTGCCCAGCCTGAGCGCCGCGAGCGTGGCGTCGAGGCCGGCCGCGCCCACCACGGCGTTCACCACGATCCCGACGTCGGGATGCGTCGCCGCCTCCACCAGGACGTCGGGGCCGCAGGGCCAGCGCTCGTCCTGCCCGGGCAGCGCGAGGCCGGCGTAGGCGGGCCGCCACTCGGCCACCTGCGCGGCGAACTCCTCGCGGTTGCGTCCGCAGGTGAGGGCCACCACCCGGAAATGGTCGCGCTGGCGCCGGAGCACCTCGAGCGTGCTCCGTCCGATGGAGCCGGTGGAGCCGAGCACCGCGACGCCGATCATCAGATGACCCCGAAGGCGCGGTACATCGCCGCCGCCACCGGCACCACGAAATAGAGCGAGTCGAGCCGGTCCAGCACGCCGCCATGGCCCGGAATCAGGTGGCTCGAGTCCTTGACCCCCGCCTCCCGCTTGAAGAGCGACTCCACGAGATCGCCCACCTGCCCCACGATCGAGAGCACCCCCGCGATGGCGAGCGCCGGCCAGAACCCGAGCGTCACGCCCACCCGGGGGAACACCAGCCCCGCGAAGAGCGGCGCTACCAGCAGGGCACCGACGATCCCCGATACCGTCCCCGAGCGCGTCTTTCCCGGGCTCACCGTCGGCGCGAGCTTGGGGCCGCCGAACGTGCGGCCTCCGAACATCGCGGCCGAGTCGCAGACCCAGGTCACCACCAGAGGATAGAAGACCAGCCAGGCGCCGGCCCAGCTTCTGACCGGCAGCTGGCCGTGACGGATCGCGACGACGAAGGCCGGGAGCGCGCCGGTGTAGGCCACGCCGAGCAGGGTGACGGCGGCGGCCTCGAGCGGCCGATCCGTGGGCGCGCGCGCGGCGAGCACCCAGGTCAGGACCGCGACCAGCCAGAGCGCGGCGAGAAGCAGCCCGACCCGGTCGGCCGCGGC
>DATCWW010000563.1:0-2252 GCA_036566145.1 Gemmatimonadales bacterium | reverse complement strand
TCGGCGGCGAGGCGCTGCACGAGTGGGTCTTCCCCCTGGCGGCCTGGCGCGAGCCGCACGGGATGAAAGGCGGGGAGGTCAACGAGAGCACCCCGGTGGTGGAGCACACCCTCACGAACATCGGCGCCACCATCATGGGGCGGAACATGTTCGGCGGCGGGCCGGGGCCCTGGAATACCGAGCAGCCCTGGATCGGCTGGTGGAAGGACAATCCGCCGTTCCATCATCCGGTGTTCGTGCTGACCCACTACCCGCGCGAGCCGCTGCCGCTCAAGGGCGGGACCACCTTCCACTTCGTCACCGGCGGGATCCACGATGCGCTGGAGCAGGCGCGGAAGGCGGCGGCCGGGAGGGACGTGGCGCTGGCCGGGGGCGCGCAGGCCTGCAATCAGTACCTGAAGGCCGGACTGGTGGACGAGATGCTGCTCAACGTGGCGCCGATACTACTCGGCGGCGGGGAGCGGCTGTTCGATGGGGTGGGCAGCGACCTTCACGGGCTCCGGCCCGTTCGCACGGTGGCGACGGCGAAGGTCACGCATCTGCAGTTCGCGAGGCGGTAGGGCGATCATCGCTCCCCGCTCACCCTCACGACCCGGCTGGTGAACGCATCGCCGTGGTAGTTCAGCTCGACCACGCTGATCCGCTCGAGGTCGTCCGACACGCTGGTGTTGGCGCTGGGACGGGCCACGCGGCCTACGCGGGTGACGCGCCCCGGGCCGGCGACCCGGTAGAGCAGCGCCGACTCGGGCGTGTCGCGTACGTTGAACAGGAGCTGGCCGTCGCGGAGCCACTGGATGGTGGCGCCCTCGGCGGCGTCGGCCGTCCAGAGCTCCGGCGCGCCGCCGGCGAGCGGGGCCACGGCGACGCCGATCGAATCGTAACTCCCCGCGTTCCACCCCATCACCGCCACCCGCCCGCCCGCGGAATCCACCACGAGCCGAATGAGCTCGCCGAACCAGGCCGGCTTGGGGATCTCAACTGTCTTTCCCCCTTGCTCGATGTGAACCCGATCCTTGGTGTTGGGAATCCAGGCCCAACCGCCCGGCACCGGGTACGCGGCGACGACCAGGGAGTCGGGAATGGTGAGGGTGCGGCTCATGGCGGCGGTGCGCGCGTCCACCAGACCGACCCGGGTGCCGCCGGGTACCCGCCGGCCGATCCGCAGCGTGCCGGCATCGACCCAGTCGACGCGGTCGGCGCCGCCGGGGACGTTCAGCGTCGTCTCGTTCCCGCCGGCGAACGGCAGGAGGGAGAGGCGCCAGTCGCCGTTGGGCACGCGACGGGCGAGGAGCACCCGCGACCCGTCGGGCGACGTGTTGGCCTGCACCAGGGAGGACGTGGTGAAGCGGCGCCGGGCATCGGGGAACTTCCCCTTCACCGCCTCGGCCAGGTCGAGGGTCCACAGGCTGTAGTCGGGCGCGCCGTCGTCGATCACCAGCGTCCCGCCGTCGGCCGTGACGCTGAAGTTGTTGAAGTTGCCGGAGAGGAGGGTGTCCTGGTGCTGGGACAGCTTGCCGGTGGCCGGGTCCAGCCCCAGGCGCACGATGGATTCGACGCCGGTGCCCGACCGCGTGAGCCAGAGGGCGTCATGGGTGATCCGCCCGGGACAGGTGCACGAGTTCAGCACCCGGTCGGCCACTTTCCCATCCCGGTCCAGCACCTGCCACAGCCCGCGCGAACCCTGGATCACCAGCGCCACGATCCAGCGGCCTCCGGGCGACACGCTCAGCCCCGTGAGGCTGAGCCCGGGGCCGGGCACGCGGATGCTGTCGTTGACCGTGCCGTCGATCGAGGTGACGCGCACCTGAAAGACCGAGTCGCTGCCGGAGGCAGGCGGCCCGATCAGGAGCGAGTCGCCGCCGGCCCAGAACATGGCCGCGCTCGGGCTCAGGTACCGGGGCGGGCCGCCGAGGGCGCTCAGGAGGTAGAAGCCCCACCGGCGGTCGATGGTGCCGACGAAGATGAGGTTGCGCCGGTCGGGGCTCCACTCGAGCCCGTAGGCGGCGGTGGCGCCGTCCAGCACCCGGTGGGTGGCGGTGCCGCCCACGTCCTGCAGCTCCACGGCGTAGGTGCACCCGTCGGCTCCGCAGTTGTGGGTGATGAAGGCGAGCTGCTTGCCGTCCCCGCTCACCGCCGAGATGGCGACGGTGCCGGTGAAGGTGAGCTGGGTCCGGTCGCGCAGGGCGTACGATGCCGGTGCCGGCGTCGGCGCGGCCGCGCGCCCGCGGGCCGAGAGCCAGGCCGCGCCGGAC
>DATCWW010000562.1:0-6840 GCA_036566145.1 Gemmatimonadales bacterium | reverse complement strand
TCCTCGTCGGTGATCCGCTCGTACATCTCGAACAGGTTGCCGTACCGCTCGCGGATCGTCTGGGCGCCTAGCCGGCGGATCGCGTCGCCGAAGTCGAGGTACACGCCCAACCCGCCCGGGCCCACGCCGCGGCCTTCGTCGCACACCGTCTTGGCCGCGCGGCTCGCGATGTCGCGCGGGGCGAGGTTGCCGAAGCTCGGGTAGCGCCGCTCGAGATAGTAGTCGCGCTCTCCCTCGGCGATCTGCGCCGGCGGCCGGGTGTCGCCCTGGCGCGCGGGCACCCAGACCCGCCCGTCGTTGCGGAGCGATTCGCTCATCAGGGTGAGCTTCGACTGGTACTCACCGCTCACCGGGATGCAGGTCGGGTGGATCTGGGTGTAGCACGGGTTGGCGAACGCCGCCCCGCGCTTGTAGGCCCGCCAGATGGCGGTGGTGTTGCATCCCTTGGCGTTGGTGGAGAGGTAGAACACGTTGGCGTAGCCGCCGGTGCCCAGCACCACGGCGTCGCCCAGGTGGGTCTGGATCGCCCCGCTCACCATGTCGCGCACCACGATGCCGCGGGCCCGGCCGTCGATCACGATCAGATCGAGCATCTCGGTGCGCGGGAACATCGTCACCCCGCCCCGGGCGACCTCCTTCTCCAGCGCCTGATAGGCGCCGAGCAGGAGCTGCTGCCCGGTCTGGCCCCGGGCGTAGAAGGTGCGGGAGACCTGCGCGCCGCCGAACGAGCGGTTGGCCAGGAGCCCGCTGTACTCCCGGGCGAACGGCACTCCCTGGGCCACGCACTGGTCGATGATGTTGACGCTGATCTCGGCCAGCCGGTAGACGTTGGCCTCGCGGGCCCGGAAGTCGCCGCCCTTCACGGTGTCGTAGAACAGGCGGTAGATGCTGTCGCCGTCGTTCCGGTAGTTCTTGGCGGCGTTGATCCCGCCCTGGGCCGCGATGCTGTGGGCCCGCCGGGGGGAGTCCTGGAAGCAGAAGCACTGCACCTGGTAGCCGAGCTCGCTCATGGTCGCGGCCGCGCTGGCGCCGGCGAGGCCGCTCCCCACCACGAGCACGGTGTATTTCCGCTTGTTCGCGGGATTCACCAGCTTCATCTCGAAGCGATGGGTGTCCCACTTGCGCTCGATGGGGCCGGGGGGAATGCGGGCGTTCAGCTCCATGACCTCACCTCGTCCCTCCGGGAATCATCCCCAGCAACGCCGCCACTACGATCACCGTGAACCCGAGCCAGATGAACCCGCCGAGCACGAGAGCCACCGGACGGCGGAGCGGGCGCGGGCTCGGCGGGCTCACCCCGAGGCTGCGCCCGCTGCTCCACAGGCCGTGATAGAGGTGGAAGCCCAGCGCCGCCATGGCGACCAGATAGAACAGGGCCACCAGCGGATTGCGGAACCCGGTCGTGACGTTGTGGTAGGGGTTGAGCTCCACGAAGTCGGGATGGACGGTGCCGGTGGTGAAATGCAGGATGTGGAAGATGATGAACACCAGCAGCAGGGCCCCGCCCCAGCGGATCGTACGGGAGGCCACGGTCGAGACCTGCGGCTGGCGCCCGCCCGCGTACGCCACCGGACGCGCCGCCTGGCGGCGGAGCGCGAGCTGGGTGGCGGCCACGATGTGGAGGATTACCGCGACCAGGAGGATCAGGCGGGCCGCCCAGAGCGCTCCACCGGTGGCGTGGAGGATCGCGGCGTAGCGGTTGATCCGGTCCGGCCCGGTGAACACCAGGAGGTTGGCCAGCACGTGGGTGATCAGGTAGGCCACCAGGATGAGCCCGGTGACCGCCATGACCGCCTTCTTCCCGACCGACGTCTCCCAGAACGTGGCGATGCGGGTCATCGCACCGCGGCTCTCACGCGTCCACCACCTTCTGGGTGGCCCGCACCGCCTCCGCGGAGGCGGTCAGCGCGGCGCGCTCGTCATCGGTGAGTTTGATGTCGACGATCTTCTCCAGGCCCCGGCGGCCCACTTTGCAGGGCACCCCGCAGAACACGTCCTTGAGGCCGTACTCGCCCTGGAGCCAGGCGGAGCACGGCAGGATCCGCTTCTTGTCCAGCGCGATCGCCTCCACCATCTGCACCGCGGCGGCGCTGGGGGCGTAGTAGGCGGAGCCGGTCTTCAGGAAGGCGACGATCTCGGCACCGCCGTTCCGGGTCCGATCCACGATCGCGTCGAGCTTGGCCTTGTCGATCAGCTGGCTCACCGGAATGCCGGAAACGGTGGTATAGGACACCAGCGGCACCATCGTGTCCCCGTGGCCGCCGAGGACCATGGCCTGGATGTCCTCGACCGATACCTGCATCGCCTCCGCCAGGAACATCCGGTAGCGGGCCGTGTCGAGCACACCGGCCATGCCGATCACCCGCTCGCGGGGGAAGCCGGTGGCGCGCATGGCGACGTAGCACATGACGTCGAGGGGATTGGAGACCACGACCACGATCGCCTGAGGCGCGACGCGGCGGATCTGCTCGCTCACCGAGCGGACGATGCCGGCGTTGGTCTTGACCAGGTCGTCCCGGCTCATCCCGGGCTTCCGGGCGATCCCGGCGGTCACCACGAACACCTCGGCCCCGGCCGCCTCGTCATAGCCCTGGGTGCCGATGATCCGGGTGTCGAAGCCCTCGATCGGGCCGGACTGGTACTGGTCGAGCCCCTTGCCCTGGGGGACGCCCTCGACCACATCGATCATCACCACCGTCCGGGCGAGCGACTTTTCGGCCAAGCGCTGCGCCGCGGTGGCCCCCACGTTTCCGGCTCCGACAACCGCAACTTTCTCGAGCATTTCCGTCGGTCTCGTCGCTTGCTGGTTGGACTTCCGTGTCGGCGGACAAAGCGCCGAAAATATAGCGTCAGCCGCGCCCCGCGCGCATCCGCGTGACGCGGATCGCCTCGTACAGAACGATCCCCACCGCGGTCGCCAGATTGAGGCTGCGCACCGGCCCCGACATGGGGATGGTGAAGCAGCGCTCGGGGTGCTTCTCCAGAATCCGGGCCGGCATGCCCTCCGTCTCGCTCCCGAAGACCAGGCACGTGTTGTCCCGGTACGGGGCCTCCCAGTAGCTCCGCTCCGCGCGGGCGGAGAAGTACAGGCAGCGGCCCCGGTCCATCGCGTCGCGGAAGGCGAACCAGTCGGGGTGGATCCACAGGTCCACCCCGTCCCAGTAGTCGAGCCCGGCGCGCTTGAGCTCGGTGTCGCCAAGGGCGAAACCCAGCGGCTCGATCAGGTGGAGCGGCGTCCCGGTGGCGGCACAGAGCCGGGCGATGTTCCCGGTGTTGGGAGGGATCTGGGGCTGGATGAGGGCGACCTGGAGCGCCATCAGCCGCCGCGGGTATGCATCTCGCGCCGCGGATCGGCGCGGAGGCTCTCGATCCGGTGCAGCACCCCGCGCTCGGGCAGGGCGGCCCGCTCCTCCGCTCCGCGGTCGCTGCGCTGCCGCCAGACCTCCGCGATCCGCTCTTCGATCTCCTGGTCGGACGCGCCGCTCCGGAGCAGCTCCCGGAGGTCGAGCCCGCGCTCGCCGTAGAGGCAGAGCAGGAAGGTGCCGTCGGCCGTGAGGCGGCCCCGGTCACAGGTCCGGCAGAACGGCGCCGTGGTGCTCGCGATCACGCCGAACACGCTGCCGTCCGGGAGCGCGAAGCGCTCGGCCGGCGCCCAGCCGGTGGCCTCGAGCGCCTGAATCGAACCGTAGCGACGCGCGACCAGCTCGAGGATCTCACGCTGGGAGAGCACCTGATCTCCGGACCAGGCGGTGGCGCCCCCCACGTCCATGTACTCGATGAAACGCGCCTCGAGGCCCCGGGCGCGGGCGAACTCGAGCAGATCGAGCACCTCGTCGTCGTTGTACCCCCGGATCACCACTGTGTTCAACTTGACCGAGCCGAAGGCGCTGCGTGCCGCCTCGATGCCCGCCAGGACCTCACCGTGACGCGCGCTGCGGGCGAAGCGGATCATTCGCTCCGGCCGCAGCGTGTCCAGGCTGACGGTAGCCCGGCGAAGTCCCGCTGCGGCCAGGGCGGCGGCGTGCCGCTCGAGGAGAATGCCGTTGGTGGTGAGGGCGAGATCAGTCAGCTCGGGGTGGCGCGCGAGCAATGCCACCAGCGTCGGCAGGTCGTGCCGCAGGAGCGGCTCCCCGCCGGTGAGCCGGATCTTGCTGACGCCGAGGCGCGCGAACACGCCGGCCACCCGGTCGATTTCCTCGAAGGTGAGGATGGAGTGCCGGGGCAGCCACACGTACTCGTCCTCCGGCATGCAGTACCGGCACCGCATGTTGCAGCGGTCGGTGACCGAGATGCGGAGATTGCGGAGCGGACGCGCGAGACGATCCAGCGGGCCGGTCGGCGCGATCACGGCCGCCCTCCCGGCGCCGTCAGACCCGGGGCTTGCCCGGTGCCGACCCACTCCACCGTCCCGTCGGCGTAGCGCTCCCGCTTCCAGATCGGCACCCGGCGCTTGAGCTCTTCGATCACGTGCCGGCAGGCCGCGAACGCCTCATCCCGGTGCGCGCCCGCCACCGCAATCGCCACCGCGGCCTCTCCGATCGCGAGCAGTCCGATGCGGTGGCGAAGGGCCACCCGGACGGGCCAGCGCCGCTCGGTCTCCTCCACGATTCGTCCGCACTCGGCCTCAGCCATCGCGCCGTAGGCCGAGTATTCGAGCTCCGCCACTGGACGACCCCCGTGGTGGTCGCGCACCGTCCCGACGAACGCGGCGATGCCGCCGCGGTCCGGCGCCGTCACTTCGGCGATGAGGCCCGCGAGATCGAGCGGGGTGTCGGAGAGGAATGGCACCGTCACCCTCCCGCCAGCGGAGGGAGCACGGCGAGCTCGTCGCCGTCGGCGAGCGCCGCGTCGGCGCCGACATGCGCCAGGTTCCGGGCGCAGAGCGGACGCGCCGGTAGCTCGGCGCCGCCGGGCAGCGCCCGGAGATACGCCAGCGCGTCCGCGACAGTCGCTCCCGGGCGGAGGGCCGCATCGATCCGCTCAAGCCCGAGGCGCTCGGCGTAGCTCGCGAACAGCAGGATGTGGACGGTGGTCGAAGCTGTTGTGACCATGGATGAAAGCTATCCCTGCCCTGGTGACGGGCCAAACCGAAAGACGAAAGGCCGCGCGGAGAGAGTCCGCACGGCCCTTCGCGGGATCGGATTCGCCCGGTTTCGCTACATGCCCGACGCCGACTCCGTCGCCGCCTCACCCTCGTCCGCAACCAGAGCCCGTAACTCCTTGCTGGGCTTGAACACGGGGACCGGCCTCGCGGCGACCTCGACCGGGTCGCCGGTGCGCGGGTTCCGCGCCATCCTGGTCTTGCGCCGCCGGATCTTGAAAGTGCCGAAGCCGCGTACCTCGATGTTGTGCTGTTGCTTGAGCGCGTCCTTCACGGCCTCGAGGAAGGCATCGACCACGCGGGCGCAGTCCTTCTTCGAGATCATCGGCCCCGCGGTGCGGGCGATCGAGGCAGTCACCTGTTCGACGAGATCGGCCTTGGTCATGCGTCCCCCAGACGGGTTACACTCAGCGGAGCTCGGGAGGGCATCTGAGCCGATACTAGAGGCTTAAGTGTTGTCTGTCAAGAGCTTGGCTTTGGATCCGGTGCCCCGACGCACCGCCGCCAGAAACTCGGCGAAGTGAGGAAAGGCATCATGGGGGCCGGGCGCGGCCTCCGGATGGTACTGCACGGCGAAGAGCGGCAGCTCGCGATGGCGCACCCCTTCGATGGTCCCATCGTTCAGATTGAGGTGACTCACTTCGAGGGCGGGAGCGCCGGGCACCCCCTTCTCATCGCCAACTACCGCGAAGCCATGGTTTTGCGTGGTGATGAGAACCTGCCCCGAGCGGAGGTCGCGGACCGGGTGGTTGCCGCCCCGGTGCCCGTAGGGAAGCTTCGCGGTGTCGCCGCCGAAGGCGAGGCCGACCAGCTGATGCCCGAGGCAGATCCCGAAGGTCGGAAGACCCGCTCCGCCCAGATCGCGGATGGTGCCGAGCGCGTACTTGACCGCGGCCGGGTCGCCGGGCCCGTTGCTCAGGAACAGCCCATCGGGCTTCATCTCCCGCACTTGCGACGCGGTGGTTTCCGCCGGGACGACGGAGACCTTGAACCCTTCGCCCACCAGCTTGCGCACGATGTTCCGCTTCATGCCGTAGTCGTACGCCACGACATGCGGGCCCTCGCCTTCGGTCCACCCTTCGCGGATGGTCGCTCGCGACGCGAGGTCGAGCCCGTTCATCGACGGGCTTGCCAGAAGCTGCGCGGTGAGCTCGCGGCTGGGCTGGCGGCCCTCCGCGACGACCCCGCGCATGGCCCCACGCTCGCGCAGGTGCCGGGTGAGCCGCCGGGTATCCACCCCCTCGAGGACCGGGATGCCGGCCGAGGACAGCCAGTCATCCAGACTCCCGGTGGAGCGCCAGTTCGACGGGTTGCGGGAGAGCTCGCGCACGACGACGCCGGTCACCTGCGGCCGCTCCGACTCCATGTCTTCGGCGTTCACCCCGTAGTTCCCGATCATCGGCGCGGTCATCACCACGATCTGGCCGAGGTAGCTCGGGTCGGTGAACGTCTCCTGGTACCCGGTGAGGTTGGTGGTGAAGACCACTTCGCCGAAGGCCGGATCGATGGGACGCGCCGAGGTCCCGGCGAACCAGGCGCCGTCCTCGAGCAAAACGAAAGCGGGGCGATCGGTCATCCGGTCACCCCGCGGTCGGTCGGGCTCACTTGCCGGGTTGCTTCGGGGCCGCCGCCCCGGGCGAAGGGGCGGGGGCGGGCGCGGGTGCGCCGGTCGCCGTCGGAGGCGTGGTTCCGGACTTGGCGCCGGTCGCCGGTGGGGCGGCCCCCGGCTGCGCGCCGGA
>DATCWW010000556.1:0-3657 GCA_036566145.1 Gemmatimonadales bacterium | reverse complement strand
CAGAGACCGGCGAGCCCGGCGTCGGCGCCGCGCTTGTCGTAGCGGATCACCCGGCGCACGGCGGGATGCCCTTCGAGCAGCGGCGCCGCGGCCGGCGTGGTGACCACGTCCACCGGACCGTCGCGCCGAGCCAGCGCGGAGAGCAGGGGTGTCGTGAGCACGACGTCACCCAGGAACGCCGTTTGAATTACGACCGTCCCGCCTGCACCCCCGCGCGCCCCTGCGCCCCCGCGCCCGTGCGCCCTCATTCCACCTGCAGCACGGCCAGGAACGCCTCCTGCGGGATCTCGACGGCGCCGATCTGCTTCATCCGCTTCTTGCCTTCCTTCTGCTTCTCCAGAAGCTTGCGCTTCCGGGTGACGTCGCCGCCGTAGCACTTGGCCAGCACGTCCTTGCGGAAGGCCGAGATGGTCTCCCGGGCGATGATCTTGTTGCCGATCGCCGCCTGGATCGCCACCTGGTAGAGCTGGCGGGGGATCAGCTCCTTCAGCTTCTCCGCCACCTTGCGGCCGTACTCCTGGGCCTTGTCGCGGTGGATGATCACGCTGAAGGCATCGATCGGGTCGCCGTTGATCAGCATGTCGAGCTTGACCAGGTCGGATTCCCGATAGCCCGCCATCTCGTAGTCGAGTGAGGCGTACCCCCGGCTCAGCGACTTGAGCTTGTCGTAGAAGTCGAGCACGATCTCTCCCAGGGGGAACTCGAAGTCGAACTCCACCCGGGTCGTGTCGATGTAGTGCATCCCGTTGTAGACCCCGCGCCGCTCCTGGCCCAGCTTCATAATGCCGCCGATGTAATCGGCCGGGGCCATGATCCGGGCCTTGACGTACGGCTCTTCGATCCGGTCGATGCTGGCGGGGTCGGGCAGGTTGCTGGGGTTCTCCAGCAGCAGCATCTCGCTGTCGGTGCGGTAGACGTGATACTCCACCGTCGGCACCGTGGTGATGAGGCTCAGGTTGAACTCCCGCTCCAGCCGCTCCTGCACGATCTCCATGTGCAGCAGCCCGAGGAAGCCGCAGCGGAAGCCGAACCCCAGCGCGGTGGACGACTCCGGCTCGTAGTGCAGGCTGGCGTCGTTGAGCACCAGCTTCTCCAGCGCGTCGCGCAGGCCTTCGTACTGGTCCGAGTCGGTGGGGTAGATACCCGCGAAGACCATCGACTTGACGTCGCGGTATCCAGGGAGCAGCGCCTCGGCGCGGTCGTGGGCGTCGAGCACCGTGTCGCCCACCCGCGCGTCCCGGACGCCGCGCAGGCTGGCCACGATGTAGCCCACCTCGCCCGCCTCGAGCACCGGGGCGGGATGCTGGCCCAGGCGCAGGTAGCCGACCTCGTCCACATGGTAGACGTCGTCGGGATGGGAGCCGAACGCGATCTCCATCCCCTCGCGCACCGTGCCGTCCACCACCCGGACCGAGGGAATCGCGCCGCGGTAGCGATCGTAGTAGGAATCGAAGATCAGCGCCCGGAGCGGCGCGTCTTCGACGCCGCGGGGCGGGGGCACCCGGGCCACCACCGCCTCGAGCAGCTCGGGGATGCCCGTGCCCTCCTTGGCCGAGACCGCGAGGATCTCGTCCCGCCGGGCGCCGATCAGGTCCATGACCTCCTGCGCCCGCCGCTCCGGCTCCGCGCCGGGAAGGTCGATCTTGTTGAGGACGGGGATGATCTCCAGTCCCGCGTCCATGGCGAGGAAGAGATTGCTCAGGGTCTGGGCCTGCACGCCCTGGGAGGCGTCCACCACCAGGATGGCGCCCTCGCACGCGGCCAGGGAGCGGGAGACCTCGTAGGTGAAGTCCACGTGGCCCGGCGTGTCGATCAGGTTGAGCTCGAAGCTCTCGCCGCTCCGCGCCTCGTAGCGCATCCGGACCGCGTTGAGCTTGATGGTGATGCCCCGCTCCCGCTCGAGGTCCATGGTGTCGAGCAGCTGCTCCCGCATCTGGCGCTTCTCCACCGTGCCGGTCGCCTCGATGAGGCGGTCGGCCAGGGTGGACTTGCCGTGATCGATGTGGGCGACGATGCAGAAGTTGCGGATCCGGGATTGAGCCATGGGCCGAAAGATACTTCAATTCGTGCCGTGTCCGCCCCCGTCCAAGCCCCTTCCTCCGTCCCGGCACGCACCCCCGTGCTGGCCGATCTCGGCATGCTGGCGGTGGTCCTCATCTGGGGCCTCAACTTCAGCGTCACCAAGGGCGCGTTCGACACCTTCCCGCCGCTCGCCTTCACGGCGGTGCGGTTCGCCATCGCGAGCGTCGTGCTGATGCTGCTGGTCCGCCGGGTCGAAGGCGCCGGCCGGCTCCCGGATGGCGCCCTCGTTCGGCTCGTCGTCCTGGGCGTGGTCGGCAACACGCTCTATCAGATCGCGTTCATCTCGGGACTGGCGCGGACCAGCGCATCGAACAGCGCCCTCATTCTGGCCGCGATGCCGCCGGTCACCGCCGTCGCCGCCGCGGCGCTCGGGGTGGATCCGGTGCGGCCGCGGATCCTGGCCGGGGTGCTCCTCGCCACCGTCGGCGTCGGGCTGGTGGTCATGACCGACGCGCCGGGACTCTCGGGCGGCCGGCTGACCGGCGACCTCCTGAGTCTCGCCGCCGTGGTGTGCTGGGCCGCCTACACCATCGGTCTGCGCCGGGTGCCGCCGGAGGTCTCGCCGCTCCGGGTCACCTCGATCACGACCGTGGCCGGCATGCCCGGGCTCCTCCTCGCGGGGACGCCGGAGCTCATGCGGATGGACTGGGGTCAGGTGGGAACCGGAGGTTGGGCCGCGCTGGTCTACGCCACGGTGTTCTCGCTGCTCGTGGCCTACGTGCTGTGGAACCGGAGCGTGGCGGAGGTGGGGCCCAGCCGGACGGTCATTTACATGTGCCTCACGCCGCTCGTCGCGGTGGCCGGCGCGACCGTCATGCTGCACGAGCATCCCGAGCCGCTGCAGGGCGTCGGGGCGATCCTGATCCTGTCGGGAGTTCTGGTGGCCCGCCGGGCCTAGCTCCTTGTCATCCCCGAGCGCAGCGAGGGATCTAGCCGGCCTTCCAGGAACGCTGGCTAGCTCCCTCGCTTCGCTCGGGATGACAGCAGGCGCCCCACGCGCACACCCTCACTCGGCCCCGCCGAGCTCCTCCAGCCGGGCCATCGCGCGGCGGAGGTGCGGAATCACGATGCTCCCGCCGACGACCAGACCAACCGAGAAAATCTCCAGGAACTCCTCCCGGCTCACCCCCTCCTCGTGGCAGCGCGCGACGTGGTAGGTCACGCAGTCGTCGCAGCGCAGCACCAGCGAGGACACCAGGCCCAGCATCTCCTTGGTCTTGGTGCCGAGCGCCCCGGGCTCGTAGGTCCGCTGATCGAGCGCGAAGAACCGGTTGATCGTGAGATTGCCGGCGCCGAGGATGAGGTCGTTCATCCGGCTGCGGAAGGCGTTGAAGTCGGAGAGGGAGTCGGCCATGGGGCTACTCCACGATCTCCGCTCGGCTTTCCGGATTCCACTCCGGCCGCTTGGGCGCATTCGCCACTTCCTGGCCGAGGTAGAAGAGGAGGCGGAGGATCCGGGACTCCTTTTCCCCGTCGATCTTGTCGGGGGAGTCGGTGACCTCGTGGTAGTCGGGGTGGGTCCCGTTGAAGAAGAACAGGATGGGCACGCCCTTCCGGGCGAAGTTGTAGTGGTCC
>DATCWW010000555.1:0-4358 GCA_036566145.1 Gemmatimonadales bacterium | reverse complement strand
CAGCTCCACGGGTTCTTCGATGGCGCGCTCAGCGCGGCGTCGCTGGCGGGTATCGCGATCGGCCTGGAGCTGCCCGTCACCCGACAATCCGTGCCCGCGCCAGGTCTGGATCCGTCCACCATCGGCTGGGCGATCGACCGGGACATCGTCGGCCACCCGAGCACGAGCGCCGACAAGGCGAGCGACATCTTCCTGCTGGCGACCGCGCTGGGCCCGCCGGTGCTCGCGCTGGCGACGCAACCCGGCCTCCACGGGTTCGGCGAGCGCGTCCGGCGGCCGGTCGTGCTCTACGGGCAATCGCTGCTGCTGGCCGAGGCCTGCGTGCAGCTCCTCAAGCCGGCCGCCGATCGGGCGCGGCCGTTCACCTATCTGCCGGCGTCGGAGCGGCCGAGCGACGGGAGCTACGACGTCACCACCAGGGACGCGTTCGTCTCCATGCCGTCGGGCCACTCCGCGCTCGGCTTTGCCGCGGCGGCCTACGCGGCGACCGACAACCTGCTGGCCCGGCCCGGCGCCGGAGCCGCCGAGCACGTCGCGGTCGCCTCGGTAGGCGCACTGCTGGCCGGGTTCACGGGGAACCTGCGGATCAGAGCTGACCAGCACTTCCCCACCGACGCGATAGTGGGAAGCCTGATCGGGACGGCGAGCGGGGTATCGGTGCCGTTGCTGCATCGTTACCTGCTGCCGGGCGGGCGAGGCGCGCCCCATCCGGGCGGGCACGCCTGGCTGATGAGTGCGGGAGGGTACGTGGTGGGAGCCGTGGCAGGCGCGGGGCTCTCGAGCCTGGTGTACTAGACGCCCCTCGACACCGACCCCGCCGCCCTGCATCTTTCCGACATCCCCGCAACAGCCCAGCCAACGGTCCTGTCCCGGTCGTTCCACCGCGCCCAGGCGCGAGGCGCACCGCCATGACGACCCCATCGTCCCGCATCTCCGGCGCACTCTCGGCCCGGTACCGCCTCGACCAGGAGATCGGCGCCGGAGGCATGGCTACCGTCTACCTCGCCGAGGACCTGCGGCACGATCGCCGGGTGGCGCTCAAGGTGCTACGGCCCGAGCTGGCGGCCGTGATCGGGGCCGAGCGCTTCCTGGCCGAGATCAAGCTCACCGCCAACCTCCAGCACCCCCATATCCTCCCCCTCTTCGACTCTGGGGAGGCCGACAGCTTCCTCTTCTACGTCATGCCGTTCGTGGAGGGCGAGTCGCTCAGGGACCGGCTCAACCGGGAGAAGCAGCTCCCGGTGGACGAGGCCATCCGGCTCGCGGGCGAGGTGGCGAGCGCGCTGGACTACGCGCACCGCCACGGGGTGGTGCACCGGGACATCAAGCCGGAGAACATCCTGCTGCACGATGGGCGTGCGCTGGTGGCGGACTTCGGGATCGCGCTGGCGGCGAGCAAGGCGAGCGGGGCCCGGATGACCGAGACCGGGATGAGCCTGGGCACACCCCACTACATGAGCCCCGAGCAGGCGATGGGGGAGCGGGAGATCACGGCGCGCTCCGACGTGTACGCGCTCGGCGCGGTGCTCTACGAGATGCTGACGGGAGATCCGCCGTTCACCGGCTCCACTGCCCAGGCCGTGGTGGCGCGGGTGGTGACGGAGAGTCCCCGGCCGCTGGTGCCGCAGCGGCACACCATCCCGCCGCACGTCGAGGCGGCGGTGCTCACGGCGCTGGAGAAGCTGCCGGCGGACCGGTTCGCCAGCGCGGCGCAGTTCGCCGAGGCGCTGACGCGTCCAGGACTGGCTCCGGCCACCACCACGGCGAGCACGCAGGTGGTGCCTCGGCCAGCAGCCCGGACGCGCTCCAGGCTGCAGAGCTTCATTGTGCCGTGCCTGGCCGTCGTGGCGGGGGCCGTGCTCGCCCTCGCGGCGGCGCGGCTCTTCCGCTCGTCCACGCCGCCCGGGCTCCGCACGGTGCGCTTCCTGTACACCGGCTCCGACAGCGCCCGGGTCAGGCCTGACATCCCGTGGCCGGCAACGATCTCACCCGACGGCGGCACGCTGGTGTACGGGGTCGAGATCGACGGCGGTGACTTCATGCTCTACTCGCGCCGGATGGATCAGCTCGAGCCCCAACCCATCCCCGGCACCAAGAACGCCTTTCAGCCGCTCTTCTCACCGGACGGACAATGGCTCGCCTTTCAGGCCGACAACAAGGAGAAGAAGGTCCGGCTGGACGGGAGCGCGCCGGTCACCATCGCCGAAGGGTCGTCGGCCAACGGTGTGGCCTGGACGACGACCGACGTGCTGGTGCGCGGGTCCACCGGTCCGGTGCACGGGCTCGCGCAGGTCAGCGTGGCCGGGGGCGAGCCGGTCCAGCTCACCTCACCCGACACCACGAAGGGCGAGCTCGACCACCTCTGGCCGGTGGCTCTCCCCGATGGACGCACGATCGTCTTCGTGATCTGGTCCGGCTCGCTGGCCAGCTCGCGCCTGGCGATCACCTCCCTCGACGACGGGGTCGTCACCGACCTCGGTCTCAAGAGCATCCGGCCCCTCGCGGTGCTGGACGGAGCGCTGGTGTACGTCCAGTCCGACGGCGCAGTCATGGCGGTCCGGCTCAACGCGCGGCGGCGGCGGGTGGAAGGAAAGCCGATCCCGGTGCTCGACCCCGTGACCGTGATCGCCGCCAACAACGGCAACTCCGGGATCTACCTCTCCCAGAGTGGTGCCCTGGTGACCGGCCGCGCGAACGCCCGGGCGCACCTTGCCTGGGTCGGGCGTGACGGGGCGGCCCAGCGGATCGGCACCGAGGTCCGTGACTTCAACCAGCCTCGCCTCTCGCCGGACGGCCGCCGACTGGCCATGCTGATCTCCGAAGGGGCGAAGAGCGACGTCTGGATCTACGACCTGGCGACCGGCACCTTGTCCCGCCTCACCACACTGGAGAACGTGACCTCGGTGGAATGGAGCTCGACCGGACAGGATGTGATCTACTCGGCGGGCGGCTTCGATACCCGGGCGGGGGTCTGGAGCCAGGCGGTGGACGCCGCCTCCGCGCCTGAGCGTTTGCTCGAGCTCTCCCATCTGACACCGGTCGCGAGCATGAGCCCGGACCGGCACTGGGTAGTGCTGGCGTCCCTGTACGAGAGCTGGGACCTGATGCGGGTAGCTCTGGACTCCGCGCGCCGGGTACAGCCCTTCAGCGCCACTCGGGCGGAGGAGGTCGCGCCCCGGATCTCTCCGGACGGCCGCTGGGTGGCGCTGGTCAGCAACGAGTCCGGCACCTTCGAGGTCTATGTCCGGTCCTTTCCAGAGCCCACTGCTAAGCTGCAGGTCTCGGTGGGCGGGGCGGGATCGCCCCAATGGTCGGCGGACGGCAGCAGCCTCTATTACGTCACCGGAGACGCCATCGTGCAGGCGCGGCTCGCGCCGGGAGCGGTACCGCGGGTACTGTCGCGCGATACGGCGTTTGCCGGGCTCCGGAACCCCGGTACGCAGTACGGCAATGCGAATTTCAGCCTCACCCGTGACGGCACCCGGATCGCGATGCCGATCGCCGAGTCGGGGGGCTACCAGCTGGTGGTAGTCCCCAACTGGATCACCGAGTTCCGGGAGCGGATGGCGGCGAGCCGGAAATAGCTGCAGCTCACGGGCAGGCGCCCGGCGTCTCGCTCGGGCTCGTCTCGGCGTCGGCAATCCGATCGAACTGAAGCACGTCGGTCACCGGCGCACCCTGGCGGAAATGGAGCGTCGCCGCGTCGCCCGAGACGGTGAGGGTGTCGGACGGGATCGAGCCGGGACCGCTGGAGGCGTAGTAGAGCACGAGGCCACGGCCGTTCCCAAGATCCTGGAATCCCCCGCCGTGACGGAGCGGCGCCGCCTCGCCGGCGCCGCGGTCCACACAATACTCGGTCCAGGTGGTGCCGGGGACGAGACGGAGGACCCCGCCGGACATGGGGCCCTGAAGGGCCGAGGACGTCGCGGGGAGGGCCTGGCCGTTCACGGTTCGGAGCTGCCAGGTGCCTTCGACGGGGAACGGCTCGGGGCCGGAGTCACGGCAGGACAGGCCGCCCACGGCAAGGATCACCGGGAAGAGAGTTCGATTCACAAACCGAATCATCGCCGCAGCCGATACCCCGCCTTCGCCACCGTCGCCACATACCCAACCTGATCCCGCCGATACCCCAGCTTCCGCCGCAGTACGGCCACGTGGGTATCCACCGTCCGACTGCTCACCCCTTCGCTGTACCCCCACACCTCCGTGAGCAGCTCGCGACGGGTGACGGTCCCGCCGCCGCGTGCGACCAGCGCCCGGAGCAGGTCGAACTCCTTGGGCCGGAGCGCGAGCGGCCGGCCCGCCAGGCGCGCCTCGCGCTGGGCGGTGGCGAGCTCGAGGTCGGCGAAGCGGAGTAC
>DATCWW010000278.1:0-3208 GCA_036566145.1 Gemmatimonadales bacterium | reverse complement strand
CGCCCGCGAGCTCGCCGCCGACCGCGCGGTGCGCCAGCGCGAACTGCTGGCCCCGCACATCGCCGCCGCGGACATCGTGATCACCACCGCCGCGATCCCCGGCCGGGCGGCGCCGCTGCTGGTCACCACCGACATGGTGGCCGGGATGCGCGCCGGATCGGTGATCGTCGACCTGGCCGCGGAATCCGGCGGGAACGTCGAGGGCGTCATCGCCGGGAAGGATGTCGCGGTGCCCACCGCGGCCGGCGACGGCACGGTGACCCTCGTCGGGCTGAAGGACGCGCCATCCGCGGTGGCCACGGATGCCTCCCGGCTGTACGCGAAGAACGTGGCGAACCTGCTCGCGCTGATGACCACGGACGGGCAGATCGCCCCGGACTTCTCCGACGAGGTGCTCGCCGGAGCCTGCTTGACCCGCGACGGCAGCGTGCTGCACGCCCCCACCGCGGCCGCACTGGAAGGGCAGAAGTAATGGACGCGATCACCCTGCTGACGATTGTGGTGCTGGCGGTGGTCGTCGGCTTCGAGGTGGTGTCCAAGGTCACCAGCAAGCTGCACACGCCGCTGATGTCCGGCGCCAACGCCATCCACGGCATCATCCTGGTCGGCGCGATCATCGTCGCCGGGCAGGCGGACGACCCGTGGGTCCTCGTCGTCGCGCTGCTCGCCGTGGTGCTGGCCACCGCCAACATGGTCGGCGGCTTCGTCGTCACCGACCGGATGCTGGAGATGTTCCACACGCGGAAGAACGCGAGCAGCAAGGAGGCCGCCAAGTGAGCATCCTGCCCGCCGAGTGGACGGCGCTGCTGTACCTGGTCGCCGCGATCTGCTTCATCCTCGCGCTCAAGGGCCTCAGTTCCCCCCGGGGAGCCCGGCGCGGCAACCTGATCGGCTCCGCCGGAGCCGCCCTCGCCGTGATCACCGTGTTCCTGTCGGTGAAGCTGGAGAACATCCCGCTGATCCTCGCGGCCATCGCGGTCGGCTCCGCCGTCGCGGTGCCCATCGCCCGGCGCGTGCACATGACCCAGATGCCGCAACTGGTCGGCGGCTTCAACGGCGTCGGCGGCGGCGCCGCGGCGCTGGTCGCCGTGCTCGAGCTCGGCCACAACGAGGACCCGTGGGTGCGGCTGGCGATCGTGTTCACGATGCTGGTCGGGGCGGTGTCGTTCTCCGGCTCGGCGGTGACCGTCGCCAAGCTGCAGGAGCTGATCTCCACCCGCCCGCTCGTGTTCCCCGGGATGCGCTGGGTGATGACCGCCACCCTGGCGGCCTCGGTCACAGCTGGCGGCTTCGTGATCGCCACCGGCAGTCCGCTCTGGGCCACCGTGCTGCTCGTGCTGAGCCTCGGCGTCGGGCTGCTGCTGGTGTTCCCGGTGGGCGGCGCGGATGTGCCGATCGTGATCTCCCTGCTCAACGCGTTCACCGGCATCGCCGTGGCGGCATCCGGCATCGTGCTGGGCAACGTGCTGCTGGTGGTCGCCGGCACCCTGGTCGGGGCCAGCGGAACCATCCTGACCGAGGTGATGGCCGCCGCGATGGGTCGCGGGGTCACCGGCATCCTGTTCGGGGCGTTCCGCGGCGGCTCCAAGGCCGGCTCCACCGAGCAGAGCACCCGGCCGGTGCGCTCCTCCTCCCCCGAGGATGTCGCGGTGCTGCTCGGCTACGCGCAGCGCGTGGTGATCGTGCCGGGCTACGGGCTGGCCGTCGCACAGGGCCAGCACACCGTGGCCGAGCTCGCCACGGCGCTGGAGGCCCGCGGCGTCGACGTGGCCTTCGGCATCCATCCGGTCGCCGGCCGGATGCCCGGGCACATGAACGTGCTGCTGGCCGAGGCGAACGTGCCGTACGAGCTGCTCAAGGAACTGGACGAGGTCAACCCGGAGTTCAAGAACACCGACGTGGTGCTCGTCGTCGGCGCCAACGACGTCGTGAACCCCGCGGCGAAGACCGCGCCGGGCTCCCCCATCTACGGGATGCCGATCCTGGAGGTCGGGCAGGCCAACCAGGTGGTGTTCCTCAAGCGCTCGATGCGGCCGGGGTTCGCCGGCATCGAGAACGAGCTGCTCTACGACCCGAAGACGACGCTGCTGTTCGGCGACGCCAAGGACTCGCTGGCGAAGGTGCTCGGCGCGGTCAAGGCGCTGTAACTAAGGCGCTACTGGCCGCCGTACGCGCCGACCGGGCTGAACGTGTCGCCGAGCGCGAACGGGTCCGGCACCCGGTTGGCGCGGTCGGACACCGAGACCAGCGTGGCGAACTGCTCCGCCGCCCGCAGGATCCGATCCGACAGCGTCTTGAGCTCCTCCGGCCCGCTGCCCCAGTCCGCCGTCGCCGCGAACACCGAGGTGGGCACGACGACGCTGTGCAGGTAGGTGAACATCGGGCGCAGCGAGTACTCCAGCGCCAGCGAGTGCCGGGCGGTGCCGCCGGTCGCGCCGATCAGCACCGGCAGGTCGGTGAGCGAGGTGTTGTCGAGCACGTCGAAGAACGACTTGAACAGGCCGCTGTAACTCGTGGTGAAGATCGGGGTCACCGCGATCAACCCGTCGGCCGTGGTCACCGTGTCGATCACCGCGGCCAGCTTCGGGCTGGGGAAGCCGGTGAGCAGGTTGTTGGTGATGTCCTGGGCGATGTCGCGCAGTTCGAACACCTCAACTTGCGCGTCCACGCCCTTCTGCTTCAGCCGCTCGACGCTCGCGCCGGCGAGCCGGTCGGCCAGCATCCGGGTCGAGGACGGCTGGCTGAGCCCGCCCGAAATGACGGCGATGGTGCGCGCGGTCATGGTTATGCTCCCTTGGTTTCGGATGCCTTGATCCCGAAGGCGGCGCCGGCACCCGCTGTGACGGTTCTCGCGGCGTTCCGGGCGGCGACGAGGCCGGCGTGGCTGGGGCCGTCCGGCACGTGCGCCGGGCGGTCCTTGGCGAACTCCTTGCGCATCACCGGCACGACCTCCTCGCCCAGGATATCCAGCTGCTCGAGCACGGTCTTCAGCGGCAGCCCGGCGTGGTCCATCAGGAACAGCTGGCGCTGGTAGTCGCCGAAGTACTCGCGCATGCCGAGGTAGCGGTCGATGACCTGCTGCGGGCTGCCCACGGTGAGCGGGGTCTGCTCGGTGAAGTCCTCCATGCTCGGGCCGTGCCCGTACACCGGCGCGTTGTCGAAGTACGGGCGGAACTCGTTCACGGCATCCTGCGAGTTCTTCCGCATG
>DATCWW010000520.1:0-2455 GCA_036566145.1 Gemmatimonadales bacterium | reverse complement strand
GCCTCTCCGCAGGCGCCCGCGACCCGGCTCACGGCACTGGAGCGGGCGGGCGTACGGGTCGTGACCGCGCCCACTCTGAGCGACGGGCTGCACGCGCTCCGGGGCGCGGGAATCCAGAGCCTGCTGGTCGAAGGAGGCGGGCGTCTTGCCGGTGCGCTCCTCGGCAACGGGCTGTGCGACCGGTTCTACTGGATCCAGAGCCCGGTCTGGCTCGGTGATCGCGGAGTACCGGCGATCGCGGAACTCCCCAGCGAGCCGATCGCCCGGGCGGAGCGGTGGCGGACGGTGGAGCGACGCGCGCTGGGCCAGGACACCCTCCTCGTGCTGGACCGGCGCTAGATGTTCACCGGCATCGTCACCGCGGTGGGTGAAGTCCGCCAGGCCCGCGAGGCCGACGGCGGACTCGAGCTCACCATCGCCTGCCCCTATGCCGAGCTGGCTGCCGGAGAGAGCATCGCGGTCGACGGCGCCTGCCTCACCGCGGCCAGTGTCACGCCCGGTGCATTCACCGCCCACCTGGTGCGCACGACGCTCGAGCGCACCGGGTTCGCGGCGTATGCCGTCGGACGGCGCGTCAACCTCGAGCGCGCGCTCCGCGTGGGCGACCCGCTGGGCGGGCATCTGGTGCAGGGCCACGTGGATGGGGTGGGCACGGTGATCCGGGTGTCCCAGCACGCCGACGCGCGTCTCATCGACCTGCGGGTGCCGGACGAGATCGCCCGGATCTCGATCCCGCTGGGCTCGATCACGGTGGATGGCGTGAGCCTCACGGTCAACGCGATTTCCGCTCCGGGAACGATCCAGATCTCCCTGATCCCGTTTACTTTAGAGCACACCACCCTGGGCGAGCGCGGGGTGGGCGATCGGGTCCATCTCGAGGGGGATACGATCGGGAAATACGTGGCGGCCATGATGAAAGGGGAAGGGGGAAAGGGGAAAGGGGGCGGGTGAATGGGCGGGCGCAGGCACGGGCTAAGTGCTTGTTCCACCACAGCTTCACCTATCTCACTTCACCTTTGCTCTTAACGATTGGCGACGAGCATGCCCGGAACTTTCGGCACCATCGAACTGGCGATCGACGACCTGCGCAACGGCAAGATCATCATCGTCGCGGACGACGAGGACCGCGAGAACGAGGGTGATCTGGTCTGCGCGGCCGAGCTGGTCACGCCCGAGACGATCAA
Organism: Gemmatimonadales bacterium; assembly: GCA_036566145.1. Lineage (GTDB taxonomy): Bacteria > Gemmatimonadota > Gemmatimonadetes > Gemmatimonadales > GWC2-71-9 > CAVVWJ01. The sequence goes on along the minus strand of DATCWW010000520.1, from coordinate 1,271 downwards.
CTTCATGACCTTGCACGGACGGGGTCTGATCTGCCTGGCCCTGACCGGAGAGCGCTGCGACCAGCTCGGCCTGCCCCAGATGACCGAGCGGAACACCGAGGAGCTGGCCACCGCCTTCACGGTCAGCATCGACGCGGAACGCCGGTTCGGCGTCACCACCGGCATCTCCGCCAGCGATCGCTCCACCACCATTCACGTCGCCATCAACCCCGCCACGATCCCGTCCGATCTGCGCCGCCCCGGGCACATCTTTCCGCTCCGCGCCCGGCCGGGCGGCGTGCTGCAGCGGGTGGGACAGACCGAGGCCAGCGTAGACCTGGCCCGTCTCGCGGGCCTGGTGCCCGCCGGGGTGATCTGCGAGATCCTGAATCCCGACGGCACCATGGCCCGCCGGGCGGATCTCCACGCGATGGCCGACCGGCTGGGGCTCACCTTCGTCACGGTGGCGCAGCTCGTCGCCTATCGGCTTCAGACCGAGCAGCTGGTCCACCGGGTGGCGGAGGCCCGGATTCCGACCGACTTCGGCGAGTTCACCATCATCGGCTACCGGAACGACGTGGATCGCGCCGAGCACATCGCCCTGGTCTACGGCGACGTGGCGGGCCAGCCGGACGTGCTCGTGCGGATGCACTCCAAGTGTCTCACCGGCGACGTCTTCGGCTCCCAGCGCTGCGACTGCGGGGTCCAGCTGCACCGGGCGATGGAGCTGGTGGCCCAGGAGGGCCGCGGCGTGATCGTGTATCTCGATCAGGAGGGCCGGGGGATCGGCCTGCTGAACAAGATCCGGGCGTACGCGCTCCAGGACGCGGGGGCGGACACGGTGCAGGCCAACGAGAGGCTCGGCTTCGCTCCCGATCTGCGGAACTACGGCATCGGCGCCCAGATCCTGCGCGACCTGGGGCTCTCCTCGATCCGCGTGATGACCAACAATCCCCGCAAGCTCGTGGGCCTGGAGGGCTACGGACTCCAGATCACCGCCCGGGTTCCGCTCATTGCCGATCCCAACCGGGAGAACCGCGGCTACCTGCAGGTCAAGCGCGACAAACTCGGCCACCTTCTCGCCCACTGACGCCAGTGCCCGAGTTCCATCCCCGCCTTCGCGCAGCCGGGCGTGTGGCGATCCTGGTGAGCCGCTATAACGAGCTGGTCACCGCGCGACTCCTCGAGGGCGCCCGGGCCTGTTGCCGCGCCGCCGGCGTGCCCGACGGCGAGATCGACGTCGTGTGGGTGCCGGGGGCCTTCGAGCTCCCCGTCGCCGCCGCCGCGGCGGC
>DATCWW010000515.1:0-5012 GCA_036566145.1 Gemmatimonadales bacterium | reverse complement strand
CCCACCAGCGAGACGACGCCCTTGGCGTCGGGCCGCCGGAGCGACAAGGCGCCGTTGACCAGGAACCCGGCGAGCGGCAAGGCGACGGCGAGCCAGACCCACGAAGTCACGTGATCAGCCCCGGAGCAGGTTGATGTTCTGGAGGTCGACCGACTGCTTGTGGCGGAAGATGGCCAGGATGATCGCGAGGCCCACCGCGGCCTCGGCCGCGGCCACGGTCATGACGAAGAAGACCATGATCTGCCCGCTGGCCCCGTGCAGCTGGGCCAGCGCCACGAACGTCAGGTTCACCGCGTTGAGCATGAGCTCGATGCAGACGAAGAGCACGATGGCGTTCCGCCGGAGCACGACGCCCGCCACCCCCAGACTGAAGAGGATCGCCGAGAGGCCGAGGGCGGGGCCGAGGAGGGTCATCCCGGGCGTCATCAGATTCTCCGCTTGGCGAGCACCACCGCGCCGACGATCGCGGCGAGGAGGAGCACCGAGGTGATCTCGAAGGGCACCAGGTAGCTCTGGAACAGCGGGACCGCCACCCCGCCCACCACGCCGCGCTCGAGCGCCTCGCGTCGGGCGAGATCGCCTGCCGCGAAGAGCGCGCTCGGATCGGCCAGCGCCGGCGACTGGGCCACCTCGGCGGCCAGCCGGCCCGGGGTGTAGCGCCACAGCGCGGCCAGCTGGATTCCGAGCAGGCCCACCAGCACGATCGCGGCCGCCAGCGAGGCCGGGCCGCGGAGATCGGTGGTCACGGTGCTCAGATTGAGCAGCATGACCACGAACAGGAACAGGACCATGACCGCGCCGGCATAGACCAGCACCTGGATCGCGGCCACGAACTCGGCGTTGAGCAGCAGGTAGATGGCCGCGAGCGACAGCATCGTGGCGGTCAGCCAGAGGACCGCCGACATGGTGCTGCGGGAGAGAATGCAGAGCAGCGCGGTGATCACCGCGGAGACGGCGAGAACGTAGAACACCGCTTCCGTCATCTACTCACCCTTCGGGTCGGAGGGATCCCAGAGGGTGGACACCGGGTGGGCCTGGGACGAGAGGCGCTCCAGATCGTAGACGAAGCGGCCCCGGCTGTACTCGGCGTTCTCGAAGTGGACGCCCACGTGGATGGCCTCCTCGGGACAGACCTCCTGGCAGTAGCCGCAGAAGATGCAGCGGAACTCGTCGATCTCGTAGATGAGCGGGTAGCGGTGCCCTTCCTCGTCCTCGCCCGGCACCAGCTTGATGCAGTTGGCCGGGCAGATCTGGGGGCAGAGCCCGCACGCCACGCACTTGGAGCGGCCCTGCTCGTCGGTCAGCATGCGGTGGGTGCCGCGCCACCTGGGCGAGAGGCTGTAGTCGGGCATGCCATGCTCCCGGTCGGTGCTCTTCTGCTCCGGGTACTGCATGGTCACCTTCTTCTCGAGCATGTGCTTGAAGGTGAGCGCCATGCCCTTGAGCGTGGCCCGGATGTAGCTGACCTGCCGCTCCGGACGCTTCAGAACCTTGACTCCGATCGCCATCAGACCACCGTTCCCGCGCGCTCCGCGCGCTGCTCGAGGAGCCGCTGCCGCTGGGCCGACCCGCGGATGAAGATCCCGCTGTCCAGCAGCCCGAACACCAGGATGGCCACCACCAGGTTGAGCCCCAGCATGGCCAGCGACACCGCCACCGGATTGGTCAGCCCCGCGACCCGCTCGATCAGGTAGAGCGCCACCGCGACCACCATGATGTAGGTCAGGGCCAGCGGCATCAGCACCTTCCATCCCAGCGCCATGAGCTGGTCGTAGCGGAACCGCGGGAGGGTCCAGCGGATCCACATCACGACGAAGACCCAGAACAGCACCTTGAGGAAGAACACCAGCCAGGTCGCGAGCGTCGGCAGCAGGCCGCCGGAGCGGTCCCAGTCGGTGAAGGGGATGTCCCAGCCGCCGAAGAAGAGCGTCGTCACCATGGCGCAGACCGTAACCACGTTGGCGTACTCGGCGATGAAGAAGAACGAGAACTTCATCGCGCTGTATTCCGTGTGGTATCCGGCGATCAGCTCCGACTCCGCCTCCGGCAGGTCGAACGGCAGCCGGTTGGTCTCGGCGAACCCGGAGACCAGGAAGATGAAGAAGGAGAGGAAGAGCGGGATCACGTACCAGGTGATCGGCCCGCCCGCCTGCTGCCGCGAGACGATCTCGGCCAGGCTCACGTTGCCGGACATCAGCAGGACGGGGATGAGGCTCATCCCCATGGCGACCTCGTAGCTGACCATCTGGGCGGCGGCCCGGAGTCCGCCCAGCAGCGCGTACTTGCTGTTGGAGGCCCACCCGGCCAGGGCGATGCCGTACACGCCCAGCGAGCTGATGGCGAGGACGAAGAGGAAGCCGACCGGCACGTCGGCCACGACCATCGGCATGGGGCCGTGCCAGGCCATGACGCCGAATACCGCATGAAAGAGCCAAGCAACCGCATTTCCCAGCGGTGGTCCAATCAACGGAAGCCCTGCAATCCAGTTCCCGATGTCTTGTCCGAAATCACTCGAGTTTATCGGCAGCGGCGCCGCGAAGGGAATCACCCCGGAGGTCAGCAGCGCCGGGATGAAGGAGAGCGCCGGCGCGACCAGGAAGAGGCCCCGGTTCGCCTCGGCGGGAAAGGTCTCTTCCTTGAGGATGTTCTTCACCCCATCGGCCGCGGGCTGCAGCAGGCCGGCCCAGCCGACCCGGTTGGGGCCATGCCGGTTCTGCATCCAGGCGCTGACCTTTCGCTCCAGCAGGGTCAGCAGCGCCACGCCCACCATGATGATGGTGAAGACCACGACCATTTTCACCACGCTGAGCAGGATGAACGCCTTCGTCTCGGGCGTCACCGTGCGGCCCCCACGACCGCGGGCCGGCCATCGGCCAGCACCCGACCGGTGAAGCCCAGATCGGCGTAGCTGAGCCCCGCGAACACCGGCCACGCGGCGCCCACGAGGGCGAAGGCCTCCTCGGCCGTGGCCGGCGCGTCCGCGCTCGGGCCAGGGCCCGCGAGCACCTCGCCCGCGATCCACCACGCCGGCCGGGCCATCCCGGGCTGGCTTCGCGCCTGATGGTAGCGCTGGATCCGGCGGTCGCGGTTCACGTAGGTGCCGTTCTCCTCGGCCATCGTGGTCACCGGCAGCACCAGCTGCGCGTTGCGGAGGCCGTCGGTGGCGACGGTGCCCAGCACGACCACCACGCCGGGGGCCGCGGCCAGGGCGGCCTCGTCGGCCGGTGAGAGATCGGCGTCGAGCACCACGACCAGACCGGCGCTCAGCACCTCCCGCATGGCCGCCTCCCACGCGGTGCCGTACCCGAGCAGCTCCGCCCCGGCGAGGTTGGGCACCCGCTCGCGCCGGAGCGCGAGATTGGGTACGCCGGCGAGGGGCGCCTCGTCGCCGAGCGGCACCTGGATCGCCGCGGTGACCCTGGGCCGCTCCACCAGGCGCCGCACCAGCCCGAGCGACTCGACCGAGGCGCGCCCGGACGCGAGGATGACGGCACTGCCGGTCGCGCCGCGGACCGCCTGGTCCAGCCGGGCGAGCGCGCTGTCCCAATCGGTCGCGACGTGGCGGCCGCCCTCGCGGATCAGGGGCGCCTCGACCCGGTCACCCCGGTTGAGCCAGCGGTAGTTCATCCGCCCGTAGTCGCACATGAAGTGGCGGTTGACCTCGAGGTTGGGCCGAGGCCGCAACCGCACCACCACGTCGTCGCGGGTGTCGATGGTGATGTTGCAGCCCTGGGTGCAGCCCGGACAGACGCTCGCGGTCTTGTCCAGATCCCAGGCCCGCGCCTTGTGCAGGAAGTCCTTGGAGAGGAGCGAGCCCACCGGACAGAGGTCCACCACGTTGCCCGACCAGGGATGGTCGAGCCGCTGGCTCTGGTCGATCCCGATGAAGGCCCGGTCGCCCCGCTCGGAGACGTTGAGGACGGGCGTGTCGGCCACGTCCTCCATGAACCGCACGCAGCGGGTGCAGAGGATGCAGCGGTTGGGCACGTAAAGGATGTCGGGCCCGAAGTCCTCGACCGGGTTGTAGCGCTTGGCGAACTCGCTGTAGCGGGTCCCGGCGCGACCCTCCTGGAACACGTAGTCCTGCAGCTCGCACTCGCCGGACTGATCGCAGATCGGGCAGTCGAGCGGATGGTTGATCAGCAGGAACTCCAGCACCCCCTCGCGCGCCTTCTTGGCCGGGTCGCTGTTGACGTGCACCACCTGGCCCTCGGTGACGGTGGTAACGCACGCCGGCATCAGCTTGGGCGACTTCTCCACCTCGACCAGGCACATCCGGCAGACCGCCGGCGCGGGGAGCGAGGGGTGGTAGCAGTAGTGCGGGACGAGCACGCCGGCCTGCTTGGCGGCCTCGATGATCGCGGTGCCCTTGGGCACGGCGACCGGGACCCCGTCGATGGTTACGTTGACCAGTTCGTCAGCCATTCGTCCTCTCTGGACTCCTCGGCGCTCACGAAGGAGGCACGAAGGTGGCCAAGCCACCTCGCCCCCCATGCCCGAGCGTCAACCTAGACAGCGGCTAATGCCGGCTCCCGCGCCCCCGCGATGTACGCCTCGAACTCGGACCGGAACTTCTGGATTCCGCTCACCACCGGCGCGGCGCAGGAATCGCTCAGCACGCAGATGGTCTTGCCGGTCATGTTCTCTGAGAGATCGAGCAGGAGCTGGAAGTCCACCTGCTTGCCGTTCCCGGCCAGGATGCGCTCCAGGATCTTGGTGGTCCAGGCGGTCCCCTCGCGGCACTGGGTGCACTGGGCGCACGACTCGTGGGCGTAGAACCGGGCCAGCCGCCAGATCTGGTACACCATGTCGGTGCTGTCGTCCATCACGATCATGCCGGCCGAGCCGAGCATCGACCCCTTGGCCACGACGCCCTCGTAGTCGAAGAGCGCCTCCTCGGCTTCCTCCCGGGTCATGATCGGCACGGAGGATCCGCCCGGGATGACCGCCTTGAAGGTGCGCCCCGGCGGCGGCCCGCCGCACATGTCGTACAGGATGTCGCGCATCGGCGT
>DATCWW010000457.1:0-2300 GCA_036566145.1 Gemmatimonadales bacterium | reverse complement strand
CCCACCCACAGAAAGAACGGCCGGGCCCCCGCCGAGTCGAGAAACGCCGGCAGCGCGGCCACTGTCTCCGGCGAGTACCACTGGAACTGCCGCTCGGCGTTGGGTCCGAGGTGGGTCTTCGCCATCATCCCGGTGAAGTATCCGGCGGATTGCAGGTACGACGGCAGGATCCGCACGCCGGCCGGCGTCGGAGTGTGCAGGTCCTCGGTGCGGGTGGTATGGGGATAGCGTCCGCTCAGGATGCTGATGCGTGACGGGCTGCACTGGGGCGAAGTGACGAAGGCATACCGCACCGTGAGCCCCGAGCGGCCGATGCGGTCGACATTCGGCGTCCGCACCGCGGCGTTGCCGTAGATCCCGGTGTCGCGCCAGCCGAGGTCGTCGGCGACATAGACCACGATGTTGGGACGATCGGGCGGACGCTGAGCGGCGGCCGGTCGAAGGGCACCGGCCGCCGTCAGCAGCAGCGCGAGGACTGTCGCGCGGGCCACGCGCCGATGAGCCTAGTGGTTCGTCGAGCTGGTGTCCTTCATCTGCCCCATCGAGCTCGAGTCGGTCGGCCCCGTCTGCACGCCTGGCTTGGCCCTGAGCGCGGTGTCGGCCGAGGCGCTGTCGCCAGGATTGATGGGGGCCTGACCCCGCGCCTTGAGCGCCGCGTTGGTGGTTGCCCAGTCGATGCCGCCGTGCTTCAGGCACACGTCACCGGTCCGGGGTGCGCTCGATCCGTCCTTGCAGACCACGGTATCGGCCGACGTGCTGCTGGTCTTGCCGGTCTTGCTGCTGTCACCGGCCGCGGGACCGGTCTGTACGCCCGGCTTGGCTCGGAGCGCCGTGTCCGAAGGCGCGCCCTGGTATCCGGCGGCACCGGTGTCGGCCTGTCCGGTGGGCTGGCTCCGCTGCAGCGTGTCCGCGCCGTAACCCTGATAGCCGGAGGTATCGGCGCGGGCCGAGGTGTCGGCGCGGACCGAGCTGGTATCCTGTGCCTGGGCCGTCGGCGCCGCGCCCAGGGCGAGCGCGCCGATCAATGCCAGGATCGGGGTAAAGCGAAGGTGAGTACCCATGATGCCTATTCCTCTGTAAGGAGCCGTCGGTCGGGGTTGATCCCGGATGGGCTGAGAGTTAAGGCCGGGGACAGGGCGGGGCTGTGATCCGCGTCAATGGCCGCCGGGCCGGGCCTCCCTGGCCAGCCGGAGCGACAGCCCGACGTAGAAGGCGGGATAGAGCAGGGAGCCCCAGACCAGCGTTGCCGGCGCTTCCGGGTAGTCCCGCAGCAGCCCGAGCATGGCCCCGAGCCAGAGGACGGCGCCCGCGACCACCGGCACCCGCCAGGGACGGGGCGCGAGATTGGGATAGAGGAAGCGCACCGGGAGGACGGTCAGCAGGGCCAGCAGCAGGAGGATGACGGCGTTGACTCCGGCTCCGTAGAGCCGGTGGAAGAACCCGGCGTAGAACGCCACCACGTTCCAGTAGGACGGAAAGCCAAGGAAGAACCCTCCTCCTTCGTCCTTGGCGCCGGTGTTCGCGAAGCCGAAGAGTGAGGCCACCATCGCCGGCGCGATCCAGACGGCGCCCGGCGCCGGCACCCACCCCATCCGCCAGATCATCAGCAGCGGCAGGAAGGTGTAGGTGAGATAGTCCACGATGTCGTCGATGGTGCGCCCGTTGATGGCCGGGAGCACCCGCTTCACCTCCCAGTGGCGCGCCAGCGTTCCGTCGGTCGCGTCGATCACCACCGCCGCCGTGAGGGCGAGGAAGATGCGGCGCGGGTCGGGCGCGGGGCCGCAGAGCTCCATGGCGGCAAAGAGGGCCAGGAGCACGCCCGAGGCGGTGTATAAATGGACGAGGATGGCCCTGACGACGGCGCTCACCGCACCCCCCGTCAGGCGCTCGCCGCCCGCCGCTCCGCCTCTCGCCGGACCAGGCGCAGGCTCTCCCGCCGGATCATCAGGATCCCGGGAGACATCAGCGACCAGTACCGTCGGAACTTCCGCCGTGCCTCGGCATCGGTCGTGGCGACCCGGGTCTCGGTGCTGAATACCGACCGATCGCCGGCCGGCTCGACCTGCAGCGTCCAGAGGATCCTGACGTAGTCGGGCTCGTCGAAGGTCAGGAATTCCTCGGGCGACAGGCCGCGGAAGACGACGTTCGCCTCCCACGGGCGCGTCACCGCGCCGAACACGAGCTTCCGACCCGGCTCCTCCGCCAGCTGTCGCCAGCCCAGGGCCTGCACCTGCTCGAGAAAGCTGCCCGCCTTCCCGCCGTCTTTCGGCCGGGCCCGCATGAGCAGCTCCCGGCCGCGG
>DATCWW010000450.1:0-2091 GCA_036566145.1 Gemmatimonadales bacterium | reverse complement strand
TCGCGGTGGCCCTCGCCGGTCCATTCGCAGCCGATGCAGAGACCCCCGATGACCGAGCGTGCTCCGTCGGCCACGACCAGCTTGCGATGGTTGCGGGAGAAGTTGGTGACCAGGTTGAGCGGGCGGATCGGGTGGAACCCGCGGACCTCCACGCCGGCCCGACGCAGATCGCGCCAAAGCGCCCGCGAGGTATAGAGCGAGCCGATGGCGTCGTACAGCACGCGCACCCGGATGCCGGCGCGGGCCCGCTCGATCAGCGCGTCGGCGAAGCGGCGCCCCACGGCGTCGCTCCGGATGATGTAGTTCTCGAAGTGGATCCAGCGGGCGGCGTCGGCGATCAGCTCCAGCATGGCCGCGTAGGTGTCGGGGCCATCGATCAGCAGGTCTACCTTGTTCCCCGGCACCGGGCGCCCGGCCGCGGCGCGGTTGATGGCGCACGCGACGGACTGCTCCGCCGTCCCGGGACGCGCTGTCACCCCTGGCCGAGGCCCAGCGTCTGCTCGTGAGGTCGCAGGGCGGCGAGAACGAAGGCGATGTGCTCGTCCAGCGGGACGCCGATCTCCTCGGCCCCGCGAGTCACGTCCTCGCGGCTCACCCCCCGGGCGAAGGCCTTGTCCTTGAGCTTCTTCTTGACGCTGGAGACCTCGAGGTCCTGCAGGCTCCGCGACGGTCGCACCAGCGCGCAGGCCACCAGAAAGCCGCAGAGCTCATCCACCGCGAACAGCGCGCGAGCCATCGGCGTATCGCGAGGCACGCCGGTGTAATTGGCGTGCCCCAGTATCGCCCGCTGCATCGGCTCGGGAAGCCCGCGCTGCGCCAGGATCCGCACTCCCTCGGACGGGTGCTCCTCGGTCGGGGAATGGGCGTCGTTGGGAAACCGCTCGTAGTCGAAATCGTGCAGCAGCCCGACCATGCCCCAGGCTTCGGGATCCTCTCCGGCCTGCGCCGCCATGGCCCGCATCGCGAGCTCGACCGCGTACATGTGCTTCCGGAGCGCGTCGGAGGCGGTGTACTGCTGCATGAGGGCGAGAGCGGCGGCACGGTCGAGGGCCATCGGGTCTAGTTCTCCACCTGCGCCGCAGTGAGCGGCACCCGGCTGCCCAGCTCCCCGTCGAGCGAGATCTCGAAGGCGTAGAGGCCGGGACGGGGCAGGGGAATGTCGAAGACCAGCACGGCCCCCGCTTCGACGTCGACCACACCGGCGGGGGGCTCGCCGAACTGGACCGTCCCCTCGCCGCCCAGGAGCTCGGTGCCGGCGTCGTCCACGAAGCGGATCCGGATGGTGTGAACGCCGATCTCCGTACGACGTCCGCGTACCCGCAGCACCAGGTGGGTACGGGGGCAGACCGCCGGGAACTTGGTCAGCCAGACGTGCTGGAAGATCCCCAGTACGCTGAGCTTCCCCTGCTGGTCGATCAGGGCGTAGTCAGAGACCAGCGCGAAGTCGAGATGCAGCTCAGGACACCCGGATGCTGTTGATCACGTCGTTCTGCCGGATGTCGTTGACCACGTTCATGCCTTCGCGCACCTGACCGAACACGGTGTGCACCTTGTCGAGGTGCGACTGGGGCGAGTGGCAGATGAAGAACTGGCTGCCGCCCGTGTCCTTGCCGGCATGGGCCATGGACAGGGTGCCGGCCACGTGCCGGTGGGTGTTGAGGTGCGTCTCACACTTGATCTTGTAGCCGGGGCCGCCGGTGCCGACGCGGGGGTTTCCCGGTTCTTTGGAGAGGGGGTCGCCGCCCTGGATCATGAAGTTCGCGATCACCCGGTGGAAACGGGTGCCGTCGTAGAACTGACTGTTGGCGAGCTTTTCGAAGTTGGCGACGGTGTTGGGCGTCTCGGTGTCGAACAGGTCGGCGACGATGGTGCCCTTGCTGGTGTCGATAGTGGCGGTCTTGGTCACGCAGAGCCTCTCGGGTCGGTTGGTCGTCCGGCCTAATCTAAACCCTCGGCGGCAGGAGCGACGCGAGCGTCCCGCGCCAGGCGTCGACCGACTCGGCGGGCAGACTGCACGCGAGCCCCCGGCAGGCGTAGCCCCGCGGCTCGGACCCGGTCCGCAGCATCGCCCGGAGCGGCGGGGGCAGCGGC
>DATCWW010000448.1:0-3618 GCA_036566145.1 Gemmatimonadales bacterium | reverse complement strand
AGTGCGCGGGCCGGGGCTGGCTGGACGTGGTCCACCCCGACGACCGCGCGGCGGTGGAGCGCGCCTGGAAGGAGGCCGTCCGCCAGCGCCGCATGCTGGTGACGCGGCATCGGCTGCGCCGCCAGGACGGCGAGTTCCGCCACATGGACGTGCGGGCGGTGCCGGTGCACGACGAGCGCGGCCGGGTGCGCGAATGGGTCGGCGCGCACGTGGACGTCACCGACCAGGTGCTGGGAGAGGAGCAGCTCCGCCAGGCCCAGAAGCTCCAGGCGGTCGGCACCCTCGCGGGCGGCGTGGCCCACGAGGTGAACAACCAGCTGATGGCGGTGCTGGGCTTCGGGGACTTCGCGCTCAAGGAGCTCGGGCCCGAACATCCTCAGGCGTTCGACGTCCGCGAGATGGTGCGCGCGGCGACGCGGGCGGCCCAGGTGGCGCAGCAGCTCCTCACCTTCAGCCGCCGACAGTCGCGTCAGACCCAGGTCCTCGACCTGCACGCCTCGACCGCGGCGCTGGTGCCGGTGCTCCAGCGTCTCCTTGGCGCCGACAAGACCCTCGAGCTCGGGCCGTCGGCCGCGCGGCGGCTGGTCCTGGCCGACGCGACCCAGGTGGATCAGGTGCTCATCAACCTGGTGGCCAACGCGCGGGACGCGCTGGGGACGGGGGGCCGGGTCAGCATCGCGGTGGACGACATCGTGCTCGACGAGGGCTACGCCCGGGCCCACGGCAACATCGATCTGGCCGCGGGAGACTACGTGCGGATCAGCGTCACCGACGACGGCTCCGGCATGGAGCGCGAGACGCTGGCCAAGATCTTCGAGCCCTTCTTCACCACCAAGCCGGTGGGCAAGGGCACCGGACTCGGCCTCTCGACGGTGTACGGAATCGTGAAGCAGCACGAGGGCGCGATCTGGGCGTACAGCGAGCCCGGCCTTGGCACCACCATCAAGGTGTACTTCCCGGCCGCGTCCGACGCCGACCTGGCCGGGGCCGTGAGCCCGGAGGATCGGCTGCCTGGCGCGGCCGGGGTGACCCTGGCCGGGGCACGGGTGCTGGTGGTCGAGGACGAGGCGGCGGTGCGGAGCCTCGCGCGGCGCTCCCTCGAGTCGGTGGGCGTCGCCGTGCTGGAGGCGGCGAACGGACGCGAGGCCCTCGAAGTGCTGGCCCGCGACGACGCCCTGCCCCACCTGGTCCTCACCGACGTGATCATGCCGGGACTCAACGGGCGCGAGCTGGCCGAGGCCATCGCGGTGCGGCACCCCGGACTGCCGGTGCTGTTCATGTCGGCGTACGCCGAAGACGATCTGACCCGCAGCCTGCTGCCGGAGCAATCCACCTACATCCAGAAGCCGTTCGCGCCGGACACCCTGGTGGCCCAGGTCCGCGCCGGCCTCGCCGGAGTGATGCCCGGCGCGCTCTAGCTCAGTCCTCCGGCAGCCCCCCGACCTCCATCACCGGCCGGACCTCCACCGTGCCCACCCGCGCGCCGGGTAGGCGGCCCGCGATCTCCACCGCCTCGTCCAGCGTGTTCGCCTCCACCAGGAAGTACCCGCCCAGCTGCTCCCGCGTTTCCGCGAACGGCCCGTCGGTACGGAGCGCCTTCCCCTGGCGCACCCGGATGCTGGTCGCGGTGGCGACCGGCTGGAGCGGCGACGCGCCGAGGTAATACCCCTCGGCCTTGAGCTGATGGGCCAGCTCGGCCGATTCGCGATAGCACGACTCGCGGGTCTCGTCGTCCCAGGCCCGCTCGTCACCGTAGATCAGGAGGAGATATCTCATGCGGTGCAGGATAATCAGCCGTAGAGCAGCCGCACCAGCCAGACCGCGATGATCATCGCCGAGATGTCCGCCGTGAGCCCGGCCGCGACCGCGTGGCGGCTCTTCTTGATGCTCACCGCGCCGAAGTACACCGCGATCACGTAGAAGGTGGTCTCGGTCGAGCCGAACATGACCGCCGCCATCTTCACGAAGATCGAGTCCTCGCCGTAGCGATTGATCATGTCCACCACCAGCGCCGCCGATCCCGAGCCGGTGAGCGGCCGGACGATCGCCATCGGGAGCACCTCGGCCGGGAAGCCGATCGGGCGCAGCACCGGGTCCAGGATCCGCACCAGGAAGTCCATCGCGCCGCTGGCGCGGAACATCGCCACCGCGAACAGGATGGCGACCAGGTAGGGGATGATCCGCACCGCGACCTGGAAGCCCTCCTTCGCGCCCTCGACGAAGGTCTCGTAGACCGGCACCCGCTTGGCCAGGCCGTAGAGCGGGAAGCCCACCAGGATGAGCGGGATCACGAACACCGAGACCAGGGCAATGGCGTTGCGTAGGGTTTCCATGGCCGGCCTCAGCTCGGGGGCAGACGGTTGGGGTCGGAGGCGCGGTAGCCGGGCAGGCGCCCGTAGAGCTTGGCCGCGCTGATGGCGATCACCACCGAGCAGAGCGACGCCAGGATGATGGGGAAGATGAGCTGGTTGATCTGGAGTCCGAGCAGGGCCAGCAGCAGGACCGGCGGCACCAGCTGCATGCTCGCGGTGTTGATCGCCAGCAGCATCACCATCGAATTGGTGGCGGTGTCCTTGCTCGGGTTGAGCTTCTGCAGCTCCTCCATCGCCTTGATCCCGAAGGGCGTGGCCGCGTTGCCGAGGCCGAACATGTTGGCCGCCATGTTGAGGGCGATCATGCCCAGCGCCGGATGGTCGGGCGGCAGCTCGGGGAAAATCGGGCGGAGCACCGGCCGCACCAGCTTCACCAGCGCGTAGATGACCCCGGCCTGCTCCGCGATCTTGAGCATTCCCAGGAAGAGGGCCAGCACGCCGATCAGGCCCAACGCGATCTCCGCCGCCGTCTTGGCGAAGTCCAGCGCCGCGGCGGCGATCGCGTTCAGCTTCACGAAGTAGACCGGCTGGAACACCACGCCGGTGCCGTCCACCAGCCGGCCCTGCAGCTCGTCGTCCCGCGACTTCGAGACCTTGGCGATGCTGGCGAGGGGCTCGGGATACGCGGCGCCGGCCGCGAAGCGGAGCTGCGCTCCTTCCTGCGTCCGCCGGAGCGTGCCCGGGTAGCTGTCGGCCGGCTGGGCCTGAACGCCGTAGAACTCGGCGTACCGGGCCCGGTCGATCCGGATCACCACCGGGACACTCCGGGCGCCCGAGTCGGCGCCGGCCGGGAAGGCCAGCTGGACCGGCAGCGCGCGACCGTTGCGGTAGCGGTCGGTCGCGAGGTCCCTGGCGTCGGCCCCCAGCGCGAAGACGAAGCTGGAGATGATCAATCCCGCCCAGATGTAGTTCAGCATGGCCTGGCCGGTTAGGAGTGGCGGAGAGGGAGGGGCAGAACAAATAGGGGCGGACCGGCCCGCCCTGGCAAGCGCGTCAGCCGCCGAGGAACTCGCCGAGCGGCCGCAGCAGGGGGAGATGGTCGCCCAGGACCTTGGCGGTGGCGATGATGGGCACCGCAAGGAAGGCACCCGGGACACCCCAGAGGGTCCACCAGAACAGCACGCCCACGAACACCGCGACCGGGTTGAGCCGCAGGTGTTTCCCGTAGACCAGCGGGCTCACCAGGTTGTTCTGCAGGGTGGTGATGACGAGATAGCTCCCCGGGGCCGCGAGGATCTGCCAGATC
>DATCWW010000425.1:0-3460 GCA_036566145.1 Gemmatimonadales bacterium | reverse complement strand
CCTCTCCGACGGGACCCGGCTTTCCATCCTGCAGCGCCTGCGCTTCGGCGAGCGCTGCGTGTGCGACCTGACCGACTCGCTGGACGCGGCCCAGTCGCGGCTGTCGTTCCACCTCAAGGTGCTCAAGGACGCCGGACTGGTGACCGATCGCCGGGAGGGCCGCTGGATGTACTACACGTTGAACCCGGACGCCCTGGCCGAGGTCGGTGAGCTGGTGGAGAGCATGGCCTCGGCGCCGTCCACCGCCGAGCGGCGGAATGGGTGCTGCTGAAACCCATTTCTTTTGGAACATCCATCAAACTTTCTTGATGAGGCCGAGATGAACAGCGAGAGCCTGAAGGACACGGTCCGGGAGCGGTACGGAAATGCCGCGCTGCAGGTGGCCACCGGGGCCAAACCCGGCTGCTGCGGAGGCGGATCGCGGGAGTGTTCGGCACCCGATCCGATCACGTCCAACCTCTACACCACCTCGGAGACCGCGATGCTGCCGGCCGAGGCGGTGCTGGCGTCCCTCGGATGCGGCAACCCGACCGCTCTCGCCGAGCTGCGGGAGGGCGAGGTGGTGCTCGACCTCGGCTCGGGCGGCGGCGTGGATGTCCTGCTCTCGGCCCGGCGCGTCGGCCCCACCGGCAGGGCGTATGGCCTGGACATGACCGATGAGATGCTTGCCCTCGCTCGGGAGAATCAGCGCAAGTCCGGGGTCGAGAACGTCGAATTCCTGAAGGGCGACATCGAGGCCATCCCGCTGCCCGACGCCTCGGTGGACGTGATCATCTCCAACTGCGTCATCAACCTATCCGGCGACAAGCGCAAGGTCATCGCCGAGGCGTTCCGCGTGCTCAAGCCGGGGGGGCGGTTCGCGGTGTCGGACGTGGTGTGCCGGGGAGAGATCCCACCGGCCGTCCGCCGCAGCATGGAGCTCTGGGTCGGCTGTGTCGCCGGCGCGCTCACCGAGCAGGAGTTCCACTCGCTCCTGTCGGAGACGGGCTTCGAGAAGATCGACATCGAGGCCACCCGGGTCTACGAGTTCGAGGACGCCAGGGCGTTCCTGACCGGCGCCGGTCTGGACAGCGAGGTGCTCGCGCGCGAGGTCGGCGGGCGGGTCATGGGCGCGTTCGTCCGGGCGGTCAAACCTGCGCCGGAGCCCGCACGTTCGTGCTGCGGCCCCGACTGCTGCGCGTAACGGGCCCCGGAGCCAGGGAGGCACCGTGGTGAGCAACCCAATCGAGATGGTCTCGACCCGCGACCAGCGGTGCGTGACGCTCAGACCAGCGGTGCAAGCCGACCGCGACAGGGTCGCGGTGCTGCTCCGGGAGCTCGAGCTGCCGACCGACGGCGTCGCCGAGTGGCTCGACCAGTTCTGGATCGGCGAGCACGAGGGCGCCGTCGTGGGTGTGGCAGGGATGGAGCGCTACGGCGCGGCCGGATTGCTCCGCTCCGTGGCCGTAGCGCCGGAGTGGCGGGGCAGCGGCATCGGCCGAGCGCTGGTTGACCGGGTCCTCGAGCAGGGTCGTGCCGCCGGCGTCCAGGAGGTCTTCCTGCTCACGACCACGGCGGAGCACTATTTCCCGCGGCTGGGATTCGCCTGCGTCGGCCGCGAGCGGGTTCCGGATGCGGTGCGGACCTCAGCGGAGTTCACCGGGGCCTGCCCGGCATCCGCGGTGGTCATGCGCAAGGCCGTCACCGAGGAGTCGTGAACACTTTCACGGAGCCGTGGCATGGCGGAGGACGGAAGCATGCAACACGGAGGAAAGCCCCTGCGGGTGCTCTTCCTGTGTACCGAGAACAGCGCGCGAAGCCAGATGGCGGAGAAGATCCTGAATCGGAAGGGTCGCGGCCTGTTCGTTGCCGAGAGCGCGGGGTCGCAGCCGGCGGCCCAGGTGAACCCGCTCGCGGTGGAAACGTTGGAGCGGCACGGCTACTTCTGGACCGGCGGGAGGCCCCGCGGGTTGGGCGGACTCGCGGCGCAGGAGTGGGATTTCGTGATCACCGTGTGCGATCGCGCGAAGGAGGCCTGTCCCTTCTTTCCCGGACAGCCGGTGATGGCCCACTGGGGAATGCCCGATCCCGCGGCCGTCGTGGGAACGGACGAAGAGAAGCGGCGGGCGTTCGATGTCGCCCTGCTGACGATCAGCCGCCGCCTCGACCTCCTGCTGGCGCTGCCGCTCGAGAAGCTGTCGCGCCTGGCGCTGGAGACACGGGTCAAGGAGATCGGCCAGTCGGGGTCCGGGCAGCGGATGTCGGAGCTGTCGGAACGCTGACGGATCGGTCGCCCTACCGAACCCCCGCCGCCTCGAACTCCCTGTGGAGCAAGAAGGGGTGATCTACTCGAGCCGAAGAATTCTGATTGTCGGCCTGCCCGCGACGTTCTCCAGGGGCACGTACACGAGGTGAGTTGTCGGGTCGACCGCGACTGAATGCGCGGACGGCGCGTGATAGCTCGGCAGCGCCACCAGCGAATCACCATGGGCATCGAACGCCGAGAGCACCCCGGACTCCGAGGCGACGAAGAGGCGGCGCCGCGCGGGGTCCATCGCGAGGACATCAGGGTCCTTTCTGACGGGATAGATGTGCGCGACCCGTTGCGCACGGATGTCCAGTACCCCCAGCCTGCCGTTCTGCTCGCCCGTCACGTAGATGTAGCGGCCCTCCGGTTCCACCAGGAAGCCATGGGGATGCTCGATGCCCGGCACGGCGACCCGCATGACGACCGAATCGGTGACCGGGTCTATGGCGATCAGCTCTCCGCGGGTCTGCACCGCGACCCAGATGCGGCTTGCGACAGGGTCGTACTGGGTGTTCCCGGCTTCACCGCCGAGCTGAATCCGCCGGCTGACGGTGGACGAAGCCACATCGATGACGACCTCCTGCCGTCCAAACTCGTCGGAGACAAACAGCTTGTTCACCGGCGGCGCGTACGCCAGGCCGTCCGGAAATCGGCCGGCGGAGATTCTGGCGAGCACTCGTCCATCTCGCCGGTCGAGCACGGCGACCTCATGTGCCGCGCTGAGCGAGGCGAAGACGCGCTGCAGGGCCGGCACCACGCGGACGCCGGTCACGCCCGGCATGTCCGGCACGCGGGCGATCACCTGCCGCGCCCTGACGTCGAAGGCGAGGACCTCGCCCGCGCCCATGTGGGCGATCCAGAGAACCTCCGTCGTCGAGTCGAAGGCCTGGTAGTCGAAGCGCGCGGGCTTGCCGGGGAGCGGGACGTCGGCGACGACTCGCCATTGCGGTGGCTCCAGGGTCCCCTGCGCGACCGCCCGGCCAGCACTTCCAGGAACACAGAGACAGGCCATGGCCGGCACTATCACTCGGCAGAGCATCGATGCCACCCGTCCCCCTGCCGCGTTCACGGTGGTTTCACGCCCCGTGGCGAGAATAGCTGTGAGTCGCTGGTTGAGCCAGTCGCGTTCTCCCCTTCCGGAGGTTGCAATGACCGCCAGCCGCCGCTTCAGGT
>DATCWW010000412.1:0-7992 GCA_036566145.1 Gemmatimonadales bacterium | reverse complement strand
GAACTCGAAGACCCCCTCCAGGAGCCGGGCGTCCTCCTGCAGCAGGGAGCCGCCCTCGGTGCTCTGCTCCACCAGCATCCGGAGCTCCTCGGGCGAGTGGAGCCGCTCGGTCTCGCCGGGAGGATTGATCCGCATCAGCCGGAGCAGCCGGTTGGACGAGCCGTTGAGGAGGGCGATCGGGAAGCCCATGACCCAGGCGAAGCCCATGAGCGGGGCCGCCACCCACCGGCTCACCTGCTCGGGGTAGAGGAGCGCCAGCGCCTTGGGTACCAGCTCACCCAGGATGATGTGGAGGACGGTGATGATGGTGAACGCGATGATCGAGGCGGTGGCGTGGGTCGCGACCGCCTCAACGACGGCCGGCAGCCACCGGAACGCCCCGCGGATGAGGCTCGCCAGCGCCGGCTCGCCGATCCAGCCCAGGCCCAGCGAGGCGAGGGTGATCCCCAGCTGGGTGGCCGAGATGTAGCGGTCGAGTGATTGTACGGCGCGACGGGCCAGCCTAGCTTTGCCGTCCCCGGTCCGTGCCATCTCATCGAGCCGGGTTCTCCGGGCGCCGACCAGCGCGAACTCCGCTGACACGAAGAAGGCGTTGGCCAGGACCAGCACGACGACCGCGCTGAGGCCCAGCAGGATCGAGGGGGACTCCGCGGGTTCCATAGGGTTTTAAGTGTAATCTCCGAGCGGCTTTACCGACAGAGATCAGGATGATTCGCCGAATCAGCGTGCCCCCGTTCGAAGCGCTCGACCCGTTGCTGCCGCGTCGTGCCGGCTCCGACCCCGAGACCCGGGAAATCGTGGCAGGCATCCTCCAGGCCGTGCTCGACCGGGGTGACGAGGCGGTCCAGGAGTTCGGTCGCAGATTCGACGGGGTGGACCTCGAGCCCCCGACGTGGGAGCTGGATCCGGCCGAATGGCAGAGTGCGCTGGGCCGGATCGCGCCCGGGCTCCGGCAGGCGCTGGGGCGGGCGGTGGACCGGGTCCGTGAGTACCACGAGCATCAGCGCGAGCCCGGCTTTCATCTGAGCTCCCCGGACGGAAGCGTGGTCGGCATGAAGGTGACCCCGCTCGACCGGGTCGGGCTCTACGTACCGGGCGGGAAGGCCTCGTATCCGTCATCGGTCGTGATGAACGCGGTGCCGGCGATGGTGGCCGGCGTCCGGGAGATCGTCGCGGTCGTGCCTCCCAGCGGCGTCACCGACGCCGTGCTCGCGGCGTGCGCCCTGTCCGGCGTGACCCGGATCTTTCGGATCGGCGGGGCACAGGCGGTCGGCGCGCTCGCGTTCGGCACCGCGACGGTGCCAAGGGTGGACAAGATCGTCGGACCGGGCAACCGATGGGTGGCGGAGGCCAAGCGTCAGGTGGTGGGACAGGTCGGGATCGACATGGTCGCCGGGCCGACCGAGCTGCTCATCATCGCCGACGCCACCGCGAGCCCGGCTCGGATGGCGGCCGATCTCATCGCCCAGGCCGAGCACGACGAAGACGCCTGCAGCTGGTGCGTCACCCCCTCGACCGCGCTGGCCGACGCGCTGCCCGCGGCACTGGACGCCGCGCTCGCCCGGGCCCCCCGCGCCCGCATTGCCCGGGCGGCGATCGAGCGAAACGGCCTGCTGGTCATGGTGCCCACGATGCGGGAGGCGATCGAGGTGGCCAACCGGCGCGCCCCCGAGCATCTCGAGATCGTGGCCGACGGCGCCGAGCGGATCGCCGGCGCGGTCCGCCACGCGGGGGCGATCTTCCTGGGCGACGAGACCCCCGAGCCCGTGGGCGACTATTTGGCCGGCCCCAGTCACGTGCTACCCACCGCGGGTACGGCGCGGTACGCCTCCCCCCTGGGCGTGTACGACTTCGTGAAGCGCACCAGCGTGATCCGCTATTCGGCGGCGCGGCTCGCGGCCGACGCCGACGCCATCGTCGCGCTGGCCGAAGCCGAGGGCCTCCATGGCCATGCCGAGGCGGTGCGAATCCGGCTGGGGCAGTAGCTTACGCCTATGGCCGATGCCGCCGCTCCCGCACCGCGCATGTCCACCTGGTCCGGCACCTCGATGGGGCGTCTCTGGGCCGTACTGGTGCTCACCGGACTGTTCATGGTGGTCGAGGCGGTGGGTGGGTGGGTCGCCGGCTCGTTGGCCCTGTTGGCCGATGCAGGACACATGCTCACCGACGTCGGCGCGCTGGGACTGTCGCTGCTCACCGCCTGGATCGCCCAGCGTCCGCCCGATCACTCCAAGACCTACGGCTACCTGCGCTGGGAGATCCTGGCCGCCCTCGTCAACGGCGCGGCGCTGTTCGGCATCGCGGGGTGGATCGTGGTCGAGGCGGTGCAGCGCATCCAGCACCCGGAGCCGGTCCGGACCGGGCTCTTCCTCGCGATCGCCGCCGCGGGGCTGGTCGTCAACCTGATCAGCCTGGCGGTGTTGCACGACGCGCGGGAGGGAAGTCTCAACACCCGCGGCGCGTACCTCCATGTCCTTGGGGACGCCCTGGGATCGGTCGGAGCGCTCACGGCCGCCGGCATCATCGCGGTCACCGGCTGGACCGTCGCCGACCCGGCGGTCTCCATCCTCCTCTCGCTTCTCATTCTCACCGGCGCCTGGCGCCTGATTCGGGAAAGCACCGACATTCTGCTCGAATCGGTCCCCCGCCACGTCTCCCTCGCGGAGGTGCAGGCGCGGATGCTGGCGGTGCCCGGCGTGTCAGCGGTGCACGACCTCCACGTCTGGACCGTCACCAGCGGGTTGGTGGCGATGAGCGGCCATGCCGTGGTGCCCAGCCTCGACGCCCACCCGGGTGTGCTGGAGGGTATCCGGGCCGAAATGGCGACCATGGGGATCAGTCACGTCACGGTTCAGCTCGAGGTGGCCCAGGACGGCTGCGAGGGGTGCGACGACGCCCGGACCGCCGCTGCCGCCCCCGCGCGCGCGGCGATGACTCACCTCGGTCACGGGCACCCCGGCCACCGGCACTAAACCGGGATTCTGGACCGGTTTCCCCGTCTCTTGCGGCCCCGGACGGCGTTGTCTATATATGCGCCGCGGAGGCCCGGGATCCGGGCCTCATCCGTTAGCAACCCCGGTGGGAAAGCGTAGCCCTGCTTGATTCGTAACCTGGCCATCATCGCCCACGTCGATCACGGCAAGACCACCCTGGTGGATCAGATGCTCCGGCAGGCCGGGGCCTTCCGCGCCAACCAACAGGTGGAAGAACGGGTCATGGACTCCAACCCGCTGGAGCGGGAGCGGGGGATCACGATCCTGGCCAAGAACACGGCGGTGCGCTGGGGTGGCGTGAAGATCAACATCGTGGACACGCCCGGGCACGCCGACTTCGGCGGTGAAGTGGAGCGGATCCTCCGGATGGTGGACGGTGTCCTCATCCTGGTGGACGCGGCGGAGGGACCGATGCCGCAGACCCGCTTCGTCACCCGGAAGGCCCTGGCGCTGGGTCTTCGGCCCATCGTCGCGATCAACAAGATCGACCGGTCCGACGCCGAGCCGCTCCGGGTGCACGACGAGGTCCTCGGCCTGTTCATCGACCTGGACGCGACCCACGAGCAGCTGGACGCGCCCTTTCTCTACACGTCGAGCCGGGCGGGCACCGCCACGGCCGAGCTGGACGAGCCGGGCACCAACCTCGAGCCGCTGTTCCAGGCCATCCTCGACCACGTGCCGGAGCCCACGGGGGATCCCGACGGTCCGTTCCAGATGCTGGTCTCCACCCTGGATCATTCGAGCTTCCTCGGGCGGATCGCGATCGGCCGGATCGAGCGGGGCAAGGTGCGGGTCGGCGACCAGGTGGCGCTCCTGCCGCTGGGCGCACCGGGGCTCGTCAGCGACGAGACCTCCGAGCGCAACCGGGTGACCAGGCTCTACACCTTCGACGGGCTCAACCGGGTCGAGGTGGACGTGGCCGCCGCAGGCGACATCGTGGCGCTGTCGGGATTCGAGACCATCGAGATCGGCAAGACCTTCACCTCCGTCGAGCAGCCCGAGCGGCTGGCCGGGATCGCGGTGGAGGAGCCCACCATCTCGGTGGACTGCATCGTGAACAACAGCCCGTTCGCTGGCCGGGAAGGGAAGTACGTCACCAGCCGCCAGCTCAAGGACCGGCTGTACCGCGAGCTGGAGCGCAACGTGGCGCTCCGGGTCGAGGAAACCGACAGCCCCGACACCCACACGGTGAGCGGCCGCGGCGAGCTCCACCTCGGCATTCTGATGGAGACGATGCGGCGGGAAGGATACGAGTTCCAGGTCTCCCGTCCGCGCGTCATCACCAAGCTGGGGGCGGACGGCGCGCGCCTGGAGCCGTACGAGGAGCTCACCGTGGACGTGCCCGAGGAATACATGGGCGTGGTGATGGAGAAGCTGGGGCCCCGGCGGAGCGAGATGACCGAGATGCGCAACCCGGGGCAGGGGATGGTGCGGCTCACCTTCAGCATCCCGGCACGCGGACTCTTCGGCTACCGCTCGGAGTTTCTGACCGACACCCGAGGCACCGGGATCATGCACCATCGGTTCCTCGACTACGGTCCCTGGGCCGGCCCGCTGGCGGGCCGGAAACGGGGCGTGCTGGTGGCCGACCGCGAGGGAGCCGTCGTCGCGTACGCCCTGGGCAACCTGCAGGAGCGGGCCCAGATGTTCGTCACCCCCGGCGACCAGGTCTACGAGGGGATGATCGCGGGCGAGAACAGCCGGCCGGGCGATCTCGACGTGAACGTCACCAAGGAAAAGAAGCTCACCAACATGCGCACCACGGCCTCGGACGAGAACGTCATCCTCGAGCCGCCGCGCCAGATCACCCTGGAATACGCCCTCGAGTACATCGAGGAGGACGAGTTGATCGAGGTCACGCCCAAGAACATCCGGCTGCGCAAACGGGTGCTGACGGCGAACGACCGCAAGAAAGCCGCCCGGGCCGCCCGGGTGGCGGACGCGTCCTGATGGTCGGGACTACCCTTTCACCGCAGGCGGAGGACATCATGTCGGCCTGGGAGACGTCGCTGGAGGCCCTCGACCTCGACATGCGTCGCAAGTTCGATGACGACGAAGACTTCGAGGACGACGGGTTCACCTTCGACGACGAAGAGGACGAGGACGAGGAGCTGGACGACGACGATGAGGACCTGGAGGACGACGACGAGTTCGACGACGAGGAGCTGGAGGAGTTCGAGGAGGTGGAGGAGGAGGACGAGGAGCGCTGAGCGCGGCCGGCCGGGGCCGGGCCCCGGGCGCAAGGAGGCCTCATGACGAAGAAGGACGGCAAGCGCGGAGGGCCGGCGGGAGAGTCGGAGTTCGCTGCCGAACGGCGGGTGGCGCCGGGGCATTCGCGGGTGGGAACCGGGCCGCTCGGCCGGCGCCGGTCGGATGACTCGCTGGCCGCCGAGATCCACGAGATCCTGACCCAGGATCCGGAGCTCGACACCACCGACATCGAGGTCGAGGTCGCGGGCGGCGCGGTGACCCTGACCGGCACCGTGGACAGCGGCGATGCCCGGATGCTGGCCGAGGAGCTGGTGGAGAGCCTGACCGGTGTGCGCGAGGTTCACAACCGCCTTCGCGTAGCCCGGTGAACACGCTTCCGGGTCAAATCTGAGTCTTTGGTCGGCCCGAGCCTGAAGGGCACTCGTGAACGGCGCGCCCGGGCATATTCCGCCAGGTTTCATATGCGGTACGCTGGTGTCTACCGTCGCATGCTGCTTCTGGGGCTCACGGCGCCGATGTGGGTCGTCGTTCTCAGAAGCAGAAGCTTATGGCTCGATGAGGCCGCGCTGGGGTATAGCGTCGTCTCACGCTCCTATGCGCAGCTCCTTCTGCCTCTAGCGTACAACCAGGTCGCCCCGATCGGATATCTGCTGTTCGCCAAGATCGGCAATTCCCTCTTCGGCTACAACGACATCGCCATCCGGCTTCCCAGTCTGGTCGCGTACCTCGGTCTGGTCGTGATTCTCGCGCGGGGGGCGACGAGATCGCCGGCCGGCCTGCTTCGCTTCGTCCTCATCGTGGCTGCCGCAGGCGTCATCAAGTACGGCTTCGATCTGAAGCCGTACATATGTGACGTACTCCTGATGGTTCTGCTTCTCGAGCATGGGGACGTCCTGCTGTCCAGCCCTCGAAGGGCCGCGCTCTTCTCGGCCGTGTCGGTGCTGTTCTCCTATGTCAGCTTCATCCAATTACCGCTGTTCGCCCTGTTGCATGGCTGGAGGCATCGCCGATCGCCGGCGACGGCGCTGCTCCGCGTCGTGGCAGTCTCGTTGCCGTTGGCCATCTATTATTTCCTCTTCGCCTATCATCACCCTGCCACCGCGAGCATGGGCCGCATCTGGTCAAAGGGCTTTCTCTTCGCCGCTCAGGAGAATCCGTTCGCCTTCGTCGTTCATCGGCTCATCGACGTCGTCGAGACAGGCTATTACACCGTGGCATTCCAGCTGCTGTGGATCTTCTTCTTCGTCGGCCTCCTTAGCTACATGCGCACCCGGAACTACTTCGCCGTGGCGACGACCCAATTGCCGGTCGTGTCCCATTTGGTGTTTTCGGGTCTTCGCCTCTATCCCTTCGACGGAGGACGGCTGACGCTCTATCTCCTCGTTCCCTTCGTCTACTGCGCCGCCGACGGTCTCCGCATCGCAAGTGCGTCTCTCGCACGGTGGCGAATTCCGATGACGCGGTACACGGTCGGATCTTCACTGCAGGCGGCAACGATCCTGGCCGTGGTCGGAAACGCATTCGGCTACGCCCTGCTGTCTCCGGGGAGGGAAGACATCCGCCCCGTCTTTGCGGATCTCACGAGCCAGCCGGAGTGGTACAAGCGCTCGGTGCCGCTCCATTTTCTCCCATCGAGCGGGAAGCAGATCGCATACTACGCAGCCCAAAGCCGTTCAAACGGCAGGCCGTTCTTGGAGGATTACGGGAAGGTAAGTGTCGACCAGGGGTGGGAGCCGTTTCTCTCGGATGTCCTCTCGAACCGAAGGGTCGTGTTGGTCTTCTCGCACTCGAGTCGATTCTATGGCGGCGCGAAGACCCGCCAGGAATACCTGGCTGCGCTCAATCGCAAGCTTGTCGCGCTCGACCCCTCGCAGGAACGCGGAATTCGTGTCAGTCGATTCATTTGGGCGGACCGCGCCGGATTATTTGAGGTCGAGCAATCGACACCGGCGAAGTGACGTTGCTAGCAGGCAGCTCGGCGGGGCGACTATGCAGGGGGTGGCCAACCGGATCGTCGCCGTGGAGCAGGTCGGGGGCTTGCGCCAGGAGCAGCAAAGCGCTTGATTTGTCGCCTCTTAGGGCCTGTAGCTCAGGTGGTTAGAGCGCACGCCTGATAAGCGTGAGGTCGGTAGTTCAACTCTACCCAGGCCCATTCCACTATCTCGGCACCCCGCGAGTGCTTCGCCGCTCGCGGGGTCATCATTTTTGTGACCTTGCACCTCCTTATCCTCAGCCACGTTTCCTGTTCGCACCGATGTCGCCCCCCCGCCAGCGCACCAGCTGACCTTCGAGGTCGATGTCGGCGCAACGCGGCAGCGGCAGTCCTCCAATTCGATGGCCCCTCTCATGGACCACGATAAAGCGCGAGCCGGAAGAGTGGATGACTCGCGTCACTCGTTGCGAGGATTCTCTCGTACTCCGAGGCTATCATGATTGGTCGCCGGCTTTCGCTCGAGCACCGCGCACCGACCGTCCAAGCCAGAACAGCCGATTAGAATTTGGAGGTCGTGACCCCCTCATCGCGGACTCTGCGAACTGCGGGTGAAGGGGTGTTGTGCTTTACCGCCACCCATGCCCCAAATGGCGGAGTAGGTAGTCGCCTCCGGGACCTCAGGTTCCCCGAGGGTTTCTTTCCGCTCTGAACCTTTGGATCCGCTGAAGGACCGGGCGGAGCCGGGCAGCGCTCCATAGATTGGTTGGGAGGGCATCCCCACATCGACCAGGAGGCGCTCGTGGCAGACCGGGTGAGAAAGGTCAACTACTGCTACCCCATCGTTCCCAACCGCGC
>DATCWW010000405.1:0-11933 GCA_036566145.1 Gemmatimonadales bacterium | reverse complement strand
GTCGGGCGGGGCGAACCACACCGTCGCCTCCAGCCCGGCCCGCTCGATCGCCTCGAGCGTGCGCGCCGCCAGCACGCGGTAGAGCCGGAGCGCGTGGCGCTCGCCCACCTCGGCGGCGAGCCGGGGCTTGACCCCCAGTCGCGGCGCCTCGAGAAAGACCGCGACCTCGGGGCCCGTCACGAAGCGCGAGCGGCGGACCCCTCGAGGGATCCGCCGGCGGCCGGGACGATCGGATGTGGGGATGATGCCGCGGTGGGCCGCGCCGTCGTCAGCTCCGGACCAGCGCCTGGAAGCGAGCGCGGAGATCGCGCGTGACCGGTCCGGACTTCCCGGCCCCGATCAGGCGGCCGTCCACCTGACGGATGGCCACGACCTCGGAGGCGGTTCCGGTGAAGAAGGCCTCGTCCGCGGTGTAGACGTCGTAGCGGTTGAGCATGCTCTCCTGCACGTCGTACCCGGCGCCGCGCGCGAGCTCGATGACCACGTCGCGGGTGACGCCCTTGAGAATGCCGGCGTACACCGGCGGCGTGGTGATCCGCTTGTGCTTCACCACGAAGATGTTCTGCCCCGACCCTTCGGCCACATGCCCCTGGCTGTCGAGCATCAGCACCTCGTCGGCGCCGGCCTGCACGCCTTCGATCTTGGCCAGGATGTGGGGCAGGTAGTTGAGCGACTTGACCCGCGGCGAGAGCGACTCGCGCTGGGGAATCGGAGTGCCGGCGGTCACCACCTTGAGGCCGGTCTCGTACACCTCTTCGGGCCAGAGCTTGATCGTGTCCACGATGATGATCACCGACGGCCGCGGGCACTTGCGCGGATCGAGCCCGAGGTCGCCCACGCCGCGGCTGACGACGTGGCGGATGTAGGCCTCGGTGATGCCGGAGCGGCGCACCGCTTCCTCGGTGACCTGCGCCATCTCCTCCTTGCTCATCGGGATGGTGAGCCAGATGGCATGGGCGGAATCGTACAGCCGGTCGAGATGCTCGGCGAGCCTGAAGATCTTCCCGCCGTACACCCGGATTCCCTCGAACACGCCGTCGCCGTAGAGGAGTCCGTGGTCGTAGACCGAGACCATGGCAGTGGCCCGGTCGCACCACTGTCCGTCGAGCCAGATCGTCGGTGTGCCGGTGTCCTTGGTGGTGGCCGTGCGGGAGGGATGCAGTTGAGTCGACATACCAGAATGTATACCCGGGATCACCCCGGAGCCAGCGCGGTCAGCGCGCCCCGGCGGCCGACCGCTCCCGCGCGATCCAGATGACGAACCGCCGCAGCAGGTCGGCGAGCAGGCGGCGGGTGCCCTCGTCGGTGAGATGGAGCTCCGCGTCGAACCGCTCGTGCGCCCGCGCCACCAGCAGCTCCGGCGGCGGGAGCACCCGCGCCTGCACGTGCGCCAGCACCTGTCTGAGGTGGAGCTGTGCCCGCGCCGTCCCGACCTGGCTGGGCGACGCGCCCATCACCATGACGGGCTTCCCGGCGAGCGGCGAGCGGCCCGGCAAGCGGGATCCCCAATCCAGAGCGTTGGTGAGCACCCCGGGAATGCCGTCGTTGTATTCCGGTGTCGCGATCAGGATCCCGTCGGCCGAGGCCAGCGCGGCCTTGAACTCGGTGACGGGGGGCGGATCGCCCTGGGCTTCGAGATCCGCATCGTAGAACGGCAGCCCGCCGATCTCGACCGACTCGATCGTGAGGGCGGGCGGGGCGATCTCCCGGGCCGCCGCGATCAGGGCGCGGTTGAACGAGCGCCGCCGCAGACTGCCGGCGAACGCGACGACCCGCGCAGGCTCCTCAGTCACGCGAGGCGTCGGTGGGCCGGTCGAGCCGGAGCAGCACCAGCGCCTGCCCGCACCACACGCACGCCTCGACATGATCGGCGACCGCCAGCGCGTCACCCGACGGCAGCGTGCCGAGCAGGTAGCGCTCGAAGCGGATGGTCACCCGCTCGCAAGTCCAGCCGGGTGGGTATTCGACGGAGGTCATCGGCCTACAGTGTCTCCCACCCGGCCGAGCGTCAACCCCGGCTCAATGGTGACGGTGCTCCATCGCGGGCGGAGCCGGTGCCGCGCTGTCCGCCGCAGCAGGGCCGAGAACCGGGCCACCCATCGCACCCACGCCGCCCATCTGCCCGGACATGGCGCGCCACTCCTCGGCCGTCAGCACGTTGCGATCCGCCGAGCGGAACTCGGCGAGCTGCGCCGCGATCACCTCGCGCTTTCGCTCCCGCGGGATGTCGGGCGCGGCGAGGATGTCGGAGATGATGTCGTGCATCATGTGCAGGTTGTCGAAGATCGCGGCCGCGCGCGGGTGCCGCCGGGAAAACTCGGGGGCGACGGCCGCCGTCATCGGCATGACGCGGGGATACTGCTCGGACGCCACCATGCGCCAGAAGCGGCCCACCGCCACCGCGATCCCACCCTTGGCCTCGGCCGGCGTGCGCGCCCCCACCAGCGGCTCGTAGAGCCCGACCTGCAGCCAGTGATAGGCCCAGATCAGCCCGTTGAACGCCGGCTGCCGGCGTCGGAAGGTCCGGCTGAACGCCTGGTCCTCCATGAGCGCCATGCTCTTGGGTACGGGGACGAAGGCGGCGCCGGCCCGGGCCAGATACCGGTCGGTCAGGCGCTCGACCAGCGAATCGCGCTCGGACCGGGTCAGTCGGTCGTCGGCGTACGCGTCGTAGATCTGGCGGTGGAGGACGTGGGCCCAGTCGAACATCTGCTTCGCCTGCCAGATCTCGCGCGCGTACCGGGACATGACGACGTCCTCGGCCACACCGAGCCTCGGCGGGCGGACCAGGAGGTCGCGGGTGAGATAGCGATACTCCCGCACGAGCGCGGCATCGGCCATGTCGCCCTGGGTGAGCAGCAGCTCGTAGAGGACGGCGTGGCCGTAGTCGAAGGCGTTGAAGAGGCGCGCGGCTTCGGGGTAGCGGGCGAGGAACCGCCAGTTGAACCCTCCGGGCAGGTAGAACTGCTCGTCCTGCCGAGGCACGGGCGTTGAACTGGATGGCGGCGCGTGCGGGTGCAGCGACGCCAGGCCGAAGGCGTGGCTGAGGCCGACGGTTACGCCGAGGTCGGGGCCGGCTGAGCCGAGGCGGCGGCGCAGGCCGGCATCGAGCACCAGGGTCGGCGCCAGCTGGTAGCGGGCGCCCAGGGCCAGGGTCGCCTCGGTCGCCCCGGCACCGGGCGCTTCCAGCACGCTCAGCTCACCGAGCACGAGGAGGCTGGAGCGGAAGAAGGTCCGATCCACGGCGAGGCCGGCGGACCACTCCGGCTCCGCCGCGGGGCCGGGCTCGTCGGAGGTCGGCGTCACCGACGCGTTCGCGTGCGCCCGGATCGGCCCCCAGCTGCGGGTGCCGATCGCCTTCAAGGAGAGCACGGGGTTCTCGCCACCGAAGCCGCCGACCGGCAGGCCAAGATCCGCGCGGAGAGCGATCGCCGGCATTCCTGGTCCTTCGCGCGCCAGGTTCTGCAGGGCGAAGAGACGGACGCCCGCGAGCGCCCAGGTCGTGCCGGTGGCGTCATCGAGCGCCGCGAGCGGCAGCGCGAAGCCCACCTCCCCGCCTCGGCGTACGCCGTATACGAGCTCGGGGGTCGTCAGATGGAGCCGGCTCTCGTCCTCGGCCTCCAGCGTGTACGGCAGGGCGAGCTCGAACCCGTAGTGGTCGACGGGCAGGGCGTCCTCGGTGTGGAGTGGCCGGTCCTCATCGAGATTGCGGAAGTCGACCTGCCCCGCGAGCGGGGCGGCGCCGGCCACGGCGAGGGCGGCCGTCCAGACGGCCGCGCGTATCGGATGGTGCATTGACCTGGTCCCCTGATGAAGCCGAACGACCACACGCCAAGGGCGCGCGGCACGAGCGCGATCAGGAGTCCGGTTGGGGTGGCGGGATGGGCGGCGTGGCGCTGGTCGAGCGGAGCAGGTCGGAGCCGATGTCGTACCGAGTCGGCTCCGGGCGACGGAGTGGCGTCACCGGGGCGGCTTCCGCCACCGCGAGGGAGGCGGAGGTCACGCAGTGTCCCGGAGTGGTACAGCCGTGCTCGCACTGGCCGCAGCCGGCCCGGCCTGGGAGCAGGGACAGCATCCCGGTTCGCGTCTCGTGCGCGTGCCCGCCGCCGGCACAGGCCGTCGGCGCCTCCGGGATGGTCTCGGCGAGCGCGGGCGTGAACCCGACCATCAGGCTGGCAAAGGCGAGGAGCGCGGCGGCGAGCGCGCGGAGACGGGCAAGCATTGAAGTACAATAGAACCGTCGAAGCCCGCCCGGCAGTGCTAGGGCCGGCTGCCTCCCGCGCCGGGCACCGGCGCCGCGGTTGCGGTGCCGGCGAGATTCGCCGTGGTGGTCAGGACGTCCCCGGCGATCCGTTGCGCGATGAGGGCATTGCCGGTCTCCCCCAGATGCATCCAGTCGACGTACACCGGATCGCCCCAGGTGGAGAATACCCGGCTGAGGTCGTGGACCGCGCCGCCGTGCGCGCGCGCCGCCAGGGATGCATAGGTCTGCTCGAAGAATCGGGCGAGCTCGGGCACCTTGGCGCGCTCGACCTGCTCGTACTTCGTGAGCATCGGCTTCTGAAAGATGGTGGGCTGCCAGTAGGCGAGCGGCGTGAAGTGATAGTGCTCGCTCAGCGCCCGCAACACTTCCAGGTTGCTCAGGTAGGTCGTCACCACCAGGGTGGCGAGCGAGTCCGGATTGGATGGCCGCCAGAGGGAATCGCCGCCGGCCGACCTTCGCAGCACTCGCTTGGCCAGTTGCACCGTGGCCGATCGATCCGCCACGTCACGCAGGACCAGCCGGCCGAGGCGGGCCACACTTGCCTGGGACAGGTTGAAATCCGCGGTGCGGTTCTTTTCGTTCTGCGGCAGCCCGGGCCGTTGCTGCGCAAAGGCGGAAAAGGTGTCGTTGATGCCGTCGTAGAAGACCACGACGTCCGGACGCCGGCCTGCCCGCAGCTCGAGCAGCAGCGCGACCAGGCTTTGCGTGCTCACATAGCCGCTTTGGCCGAAGTTGGACACCTCGACGCGCAGCCCGCTCCGCCGCAGGTCGCTCGCGACCATCGCGGGAATGGTGAACGCATCCCTCGCGCCCGTGCCCCACAGGGTCGAGCCGCCGAACATGAAGATCCTGAGCGCACGGCCCGCACCCTGGTCGGGGGAGGCCGGTCCGGGGGTGATCCGCAGACCGCTGCTGTCGACATTGATGTACTGTCCGCGGTAGGGCTTCTTCCGCCAGTAGACATACGGGCGCCACCGCAGCGCGTCGGAGCGGCGGAACTCCTTGTAGTAGGCCTCGACCCACGACGGATCGGTGTAGGTATCGGCCCGAGCTCGCCAATCCCCAGGGGGCTCGGACGACTCCTCCACCCATCGCACACCCAGGAGGACAAGCCGGGCGCCGGCCTCGAGCACACCAAACAGGAGGATCGCGAGGCCGAATATCAGCCATGCATCCCGGACCAGCCTGCCGGTCGTCATGAGGCGCCGCACGGTACTCTCCGCGGTCGTGGGCTGATGGATCGGGGGGTGGGGCCGCGTGATGGCGCACGAGGTCCGGATCGGTGCGCGCCGGCCTACGATCGGGAGAATATCCGGACGGCCGCGGATCGGACAAGCCGTTCGAGCGGAGCGGCCGCGGCGGAGCTCGCGCCGCCGCGGCGGTATGCCCGACCAGTTGGCGGGCACCCAGGTTGACGAACCTACGCGCGAATCTCATGGCGTGCTCCGGCCGGGGAGCAGGATCCGACCGGGAGATACGCCCCGGCGTCCAGCCAATTTCAAGCGGCGACGGTTACACGGACTTCGACGCTCCGCTCCAGCCTTGGCGGACGGGATGTCTCCGGCGATCCGTCGCGCGATGGCGGCGTTGCCCGCCTCGCCGATGTGCATCCAGTCCACGTACACCTTGAGCAGCCGCCCGGAGGGCAGGCCGTGGACCCCCACTTGGCCGTCGAAGTCGCCGGACAAACTCGTCGCAGGCACCCGGGGGGCATAGACCTTGGTTGCAGCGTGAGAGGAAGGCTCAGGTTCCGCCTTGCATGAGCCGGAGCGTCTCTCGCGCGATGAGCCGCTCCTCGTCGGTGGGAATGACGTACGCGGCCATGCGGGAGTCGTCGGTCGAGATGCGGGGTGTGTGCCCGCGGTTTCGCTCGGCCTCGATGGTGAGCCCGGCCCAGCCGAATCCCTCGCAGACCCGCCGCCGGATCTCGGGGGCGCCCTCCCCGATGCCGCCGGTGAACACCAGCGCGTCCGCCCCTCCCAGAACCGCCAGGTAGGCGCCCACGTACTTCCGGATGCGATAGCAGAAGATCTCGATGGCAAGCACCGCGGCAGGGTCGTGGCGCGCCAGCAACTCCCGTACGTCGGCGGTGCCGGCGAGCGCCGTCAATCCGCTCTCGTGATTGAGCATCTGCTGGAGCTGAGGCAACGACATTCCGTCATGCAGCAGCCGGATCGAGATCGCCGGATCGAGATCGCCCGCGCGGGTTCCCATCACCAGCCCTTCGAGCGGCGAGTAGCCCATGGACGTGTCCACCGATCGCCCGCGGCAAATGGCGGCAGCGGAGCAGCCGCCGCCGAGGTGAAGGGAGATGATGGTGGGTTCGGGGGAGCCCGCCAGGACGGCATAGCGCTCGGCGATGTAGCGATGGGACCACCCGTGAAAGCCGTACCGCCGTACCCCGGGGAGCTCGGGGACCGCGTAGCGCCAAGCGTGCTCCGGCAGCGTCGCGTGAAAGGCGCTGTCCAGGGCGGCCACCAGCGGCACGCCTGCCGCGAGGGTGGCGTCGATGCCCTCGAGCGCGGGCCCGTTGTGCAGCGGCGCCAGCGGGGTGACCTCGCGTAGGATCCGGAGCACCTCGCCGTCGATGCGGATCACCTCGGGCAACCTGCCCCCGCCGTGCACGACCCGGTGGGCGATCACCTGGGGCCGCACCGGCAGGGCTGTCAGCGCGCGCTCCGCCGCGGCGCGGTAGCCGCCCTGAATCTCCACGCTGGCGGCGGCCAGGACCTCCAGCCCGCCGCCGCGCTCCTCGAACAGCTTGTACTTGAGTGTGGCGCTGCCGCAGTTGATCACCAGTACGCGCATCGACCCTCAGTCAGCTCAGGGTCCAGGTCCAGTCCTTGACCTCCGGAAGGTCCTCGCCGTGCTCGGACACGTAGAGCTTGTGCCGCCGAAGTGCCTCGCGGCAGCGCTCGGAGGCCCGGCCGGCCACCCCGGCGAGCCCCGGGACCCGGTGGATCACGTCGAGCGCCAGCTGAAACCGGTCCATCCGGTTGAGCACCGTCATGTCGAACGGGGTCGTGGTCGTTCCTTCTTCCAGGTAGCCGCGGACGTGAATGTTGCCGTGGTTCCGCCGCCGATAGGTCAGGCGGTGGATGAGCGTCGGGTAGCCGTGGTAGGCGAAGATGACCGGTCGGTCGGCCGTGAACAGCGCGTCGAAGTCGTCGTCGGCCAGGCCGTGCGGGTGCTCCGATGCGGGTTGGAGGGCCATCAGGTCCACCACATTCACCACCCGGACGTGGAGATCGGGTAGCTCTTCCCGCAGCAGGGCGACCGCGGCCAGGGTCTCCAGCGTCGGCACATCCCCGGCACAGGCCATGACGACATCGGGCGAGCCGTCCTCGTTGCCGGCCCAGGGCCAGATGCCCAGCCCCGTGGTGCAGTGGCGCACGGCCGCGTCCATGTCCAGCCAGGTGGGCGCCGGCTGCTTTCCGGCGATGATCAGGTTCACGTAGTTGCGGCTCCGGAGACAGTGGTCGGTCACCGAGAGGAGCGTGTTGGCGTCGGGCGGGAGGTAAATGCGAACGACGTCGGCCTTCTTGTTGGCCACGTGATCGATGAACCCGGGGTCCTGGTGCGAGAAGCCGTTGTGGTCCTGCCGCCAGACGTGGGAGGTCAGCAGGTAGTTGAGCGAGGCGAGCGGCGCGCGCCACGGCATCGCGCGGGTGGTCTTGAGCCACTTGGCGTGCTGGTTGAACATGGAGTCGACGATGTGGATGAAGGCCTCGTAGCAGGAGAACAACCCATGGCGGCCGGTCAGGAGGTACCCTTCCAGCCAGCCCTCGCACATGTGCTCGCTGAGTATCTCCATCACCCGCCCGTCCGGCGCCAGGTGCTCGTCCACCGGCAGCGTGGCGGCCTGCCAGGTCTTTCCGGTGGCCTCCAGGACCGCGTCGAGCCGGTTGGAGGCGGTCTCGTCGGGGCCGAACAGCCGGAAGTTGCCCTGCTCCAGGTTGAGCCTCATGACGTCGCGCAGATAGCGGCCGAGAACGCGCGTCGCCTCGGCGGCCGGGCGGCCATGGGGCTTCACCTCGACGGCGTAGTCCCGAAAGTCCGGCAGGCGCAGCGGTTGCAGCAGCAGGCCGCCGTTCGCGTGCGGATTCATGCCCATGCGCCTGCGGCCCCGGGGCGCGAGCGCGGCCAGCTCCGGCCTGAGCCCCCCGTCCGCATCGAAGAGCTGGTCCGGGCGATAGCTCTTCATCCAGTCTTCCAGAGCCCGCAGGTGATCCGGGTTCTCGCGCAACTCGCTCAGGGGCACCTGGTGTGAGCGCCAGGTGCCTTCGACCAGCTTGCCGTCCACCACCTTGGGGCCGGTCCAGCCCTTCGGCGTCCGCAGGACCAACATAGGCCAGCGAGGACGCTCTCCGGGACTGCCGTTGCGTGCCCGGTTCTGGATGCTCCGGATCTCGGCGAGGATGGTGTCGAGGGTGGCGGCCATCTGCCGGTGCATGAGTGCGGGATCGTCGCCCTCGAGGCAGTACGGCGCGTAGCCGTAGCCCGCGAACAACGACTCCAGCTCGTCCTGGGGGATGCGTGCCAGCACGGTGGGGTTGGCGATCTTGTACCCGTTGAGATGCAGGATGGGCAGCACGGCGCCATCCCGCTCCGGGTTAAGGAACTTGTTCGAGTGCCAGCTGGTCGCGCAGGGGCCCGTTTCCGCTTCACCGTCACCCACCACGCACGCCACGATCAGGTCGGGATTGTCGAAGGCCGCGCCGTAGGCGTGGAGCAGCGAGTAGCCCAGCTCGCCGCCCTCGTGAATGGACCCCGGTGTCTCCGGCGCGACATGACTGGGAATCCCGTAGGGCCAGGAGAACTGGCGGAAGAGCCGCTGGATGCCGTCCCGGTTCTGCCCGATATGCGGGTAGATCTCGCTGTAGGAGCCCTCGAGATAGGTGTGGGCCACGATCCCGGGGCCGCCGTGCCCGGGACCCATGACGTAAATCATGTCCAGATCGTGCTCGGTGATCAGCCGGTTGAGGTGGGTGTAGATGAAGTTGAGGCCCGGCGTGGTACCCCAGTGGCCCAGCAGACGGGGCTTGACGTCGTCAATGGACAGGGGTCGGTCGAGGAGCGGGTTGTCCTTGAGATAGATCTGTCCCACCGAGAGATAGTTCGCCGCGCGCCAATAGGCGTCCATCTTGTCGAGCTGGTCGGGAGGGATGGCTGTCATGGGACGCTCCTGCACGGGGCTGCGGCGGGTCGCAATCGACCTGGTTTGGGCCTCATGGATGACCAGCGTGGAGTGTAACACGGGGGTGATGGCCGAAGACGAAAAGCTGGCCGGGATCATCACGACGACGGACAACTTCCGGGCGGTCGCCACCGGGAAACTGTGATCCCTGACCGGCGTCCAGCCGTCACCCGGATGGCGATGGAGCCGCGCTAAGCGTCCGGACGCCCCCGGATGCGGCTCCACATGGTCCAGAAGAAGAAGGCGAGACCCAATGCCTGCGCGACACCGGCGGCGACGATCATCCAGCGAACCCCTGCCGCGATGCTGGTCGGTCGCATCAGCTCACCGCCCACCCGTGCGGCCGTCCCCAGTGTCAGGAGCCAGTAGGCCGCCTCGGCGAGACGCGGATCGAAGCGCTGATCT
This sequence comes from Gemmatimonadales bacterium, assembly GCA_036566145.1. Classification (GTDB taxonomy): domain Bacteria; phylum Gemmatimonadota; class Gemmatimonadetes; order Gemmatimonadales; family GWC2-71-9; genus CAVVWJ01. The sequence continues at coordinate 2,067 of DATCWW010000405.1, read as the reverse complement.
CCGCTGGCCGGCCTGGGGAACATCCACAGCGCCACGCCGAGAATCATCATCATCACGAAGCCGACGAGCAGCGCGTGCGTATGGGCGCTGATCCACCAGGGGCTGGGCCAGGCTCCATCCAGCTCGCGCCTGACCAGCATGTAGACGCCGAGGCCGATGCCGAAGAGGAGAAAGAGAATCGCGGTCTTGAGGAAGCGGCGGACGAGTGGCGACAAGCGATCGGCCTCAGAAGTCCTTGCGGCAGAAGCGGCGGTGGGCCGCCAGGAGGGGAGCCGCCCACCAGAGGATCAATGCCCCGGCCGATAGTCCGATGCCGAGCGGGCTGCCGAAGAATCGCTCGAAGACGGCGCCGGTGTAACCCAGCAGCGCCGCCGTGTCCAGCCTGAGGAGCATCGCCACCCTGGCGAGATCGATCGGATTGAGGATAGTCAGACCGATCAGCGGCAGCTCGAGCGGGTAGTCCGACAGCGTCGTGGCCACCAGCACGATCAGGGCGTCGTACAGTGCGGTGGCAACCAGCCAGAGCAGGATCGCGAGGCCGAGGCCCTTGGCCCGGTCGTTCACCCGGAGCGAGACCAGCATCGCGAGCGCGGTGAAGACCAGCGTCAGCAGCGTGCCGGTGCCGAGCAGCATGAGCAACGGGCCCGCGAGGGAGCCCTCGCCGCCGCCGTCCCAGAGGAAGGGCAGGCCGACCCCGAGAAGGAACCCCGCCGCGAGTGGCAGGGCCAGTCCCGCGTAGAGGCCGGCGAAGAGCTCGCCCCGCCCCACCGGCTGGGCCAGCAGGAGCTGGATGAAGCTCCGGGAGCCGTAGAGGTACAGCGTGCCGAAAACGATGCCGACCAGGGGGACGACGCCGAGGACGACGTTCATCAGGCTCAGCACCGCTCGCGGGCCGCCTCCACCGAACCGGAGCAGCGCCTCGGTGAGCAGCAGCAGGCAGAGCGTGTACCCCATGACCCAGCGGCTTCGGCGCAGGTCCTGGAGCTCGTATCGGAACACCGTCATGGCGGTCACGAGGCCTTCCGCTGCATCAGGCGGGCGACGGCGGGCTCCAACCGGCTTTCTCCGGTGATCTCCTCGAGCCGCCGCAGCGATCCCTGGAACTCGACCCGGCCCTCGAGCAGGAAGATCACGTCGTCCACGAGGTCCTCCAGCTCGCTCAAGACGTGCGAGACCACCAGGACCGTCACGCCGGCCTGGCGAGCGCCGAGGATGCGGGCCTTGAGCACGCCGCTCGCCACCGGATCGAGTCCCGCGGTGGGCTCGTCGAGCAGCAGGATCCGGGGCCGGAACATGAACGCCAGTGCCGCGTTCAGCTTCTGCTTGGTGCCCCCGGACAGATTTCGCACCGGCTTGTCGAGCTCAGCCGGCAGGGCGAACGCCTCGAACAGCTCGTCGTCCTCGGGGACGCTGTGGCGCCGCAGCTCGCGGAGCAGACGCACGACCTCGCGGCCGGTGAGGTTCTCGGGGAAGTGCGGGTGCTGGGGCATGTAGCCGATGGCGGCGCGATATGCAGGGTCGTCGCCGACCACCGTTCCCGCCACCGTCACGCTCCCGTCATCGGGCCGGGCGAGTCCCAGGAGCACCCGAATGAGCGTGGACTTCCCCGCACCGTTCGGGCCCAGGATGGCCGTCACCCGTCCGGCCTTCACGGACAGGTCGATCCCGCGGAGCACCGGCACCCGGCCGTAGCGCTTGATGACGTCGATCCCCTCGATCACCGTGCAGGGCAGGGGAATCACGACGGCCTCCACCGCATCAGTGGCCGGGGATCGGCTAACGTCTCCGGCGTGAGCACCGGGGCGACCCGCTCGGCCACGTCGAGGATGTCGAGCAGCGTGCTGCGCAGCAGGATGAGCAGCGGCTCGTTCTGATCCACCAGGACCGAGAAGAGCCGCACCGGGCGGAAGGGGACGTCGCCGTAGCCGTCGTGGTCGAGGTCGTAGCCGGCGTAATCGTCCCAGTAGTTCTCGCTGAACGTGCTCGGGCTGCTCGCGCGGCTGTTGGTGGCGACGGCGAAGGTGTTGCCCTCGAACCGGTTCCGCCGGATGGTGTTGTCGGTCGCAT
>DATCWW010000403.1:0-4309 GCA_036566145.1 Gemmatimonadales bacterium | reverse complement strand
CGGGAAGACGAGCCTGGTCCAGCGCTTCGTCCACTCCCTCTTCTCCGAGCGTTACCTGTCGACCGTCGGGGTCAAGATCGACCGGAAGCAGGTGGACCTGGACGGGACCACCGTCGCCCTGGTGCTCTGGGACCTGGCCGGGCGCGACGGCCAGGAGGACATCACCACCAGCTATCTGCGCGGCGCCCACGCGATCCTCTACGTGGCCGACGGCACCCGCCGGGAGACCTGCGATCAGCTGCCCGAGCTGCGGGCGTTGGTGCGCGAGGCGGCCGGCGAGGTTCCCGAGGTGGTGGCGCTCAACAAGAGCGACCTGAAGGACCGCTGGGCCATCACCGACGCGGACGAGCACAGCCTGGCGTCGGCGTTCGATCTGGTGCGCACCAGCGCCAAGACCGGCGAGGGGGTCGAGGACGCCTTTCAGCGGATCGCCCGGGCGACGCTCGCCACCAGGGAGGCACGGCCATGACCGCAACCGCGGTGGCGGCACGGGTGGACGCGAGCGGACTCACCGACGTGGGGCTCAAGAGAAAGGTCAACGAGGACCACTTCGTGATCGCCGCGCTGCAGAGGTCGGCCGACGTGCGCCAGACCAGCCTCCCCGACCCGCGGGTCCTCGACGTCCTGCGCGGCCCCGAGGCCCTCATCTTCCTGGTCGCCGACGGCGTCGGAGGCCGGCCGGGCGGCGCCCTGGCGAGCGAGACCGCGGTCACCGCCCTCATCGAGTACATCGGCCGCGCGGCGGGGCGGATCCACCAGCTCGACGTGGACCGGGAGCACGAATTTCTGGGGCAGCTCGAGGCCGCGGTGCACGAGGCCCACGAGCGGGTGGTGGCCCAGAGCGGCGGCAAGGGACAGGGCCCGGCGACGACCCTCACGATGGCGACGCTGGTCTGGCCGCGGGTCTACCTGGTCCACGTGGGCGACAGTCGCGCCTTCTACCTGCACAAAGGGCGGCTCAAGCAGCTCACCCGGGATCAGACCACCGGCGAGTACATGGTGGACGCGGGGGTGTGGACCGAGGAGCAGGCGGCCAAGGCGCCGATGGGCGGCACCCTGGTGAGCGCGCTCGGCGGGGACGAGATGACCGTGGCGGTGGGTCTGGTGGACCTGCAGCCGGGCGACGTGCTCCTGCTCTGTACCGACGGGTTGACCCGGCACGTGGGCGACGAGCGGATCGCGGAGGTCCTGAAGCGTGCACCCGATGCGGAAACGGCCTGTCGGGAGCTGGTGGCCGACGCCCTCGCGGGCGGGGGCCACGACAACGTCACCGTCATCGTGGCCCGGATGCAGGGCTAGCCGGCCTCACCTGGCGAGCCAGTAGGACACCTTCACCAGGAAGCTGTCGTTGGCCCGCCGACCGAACAGATCGCCCAGGTCGTCGCGGAACGATCCGTTGCCCTCTACCGGCGCGCTGTCCTCCCTCCCCTGGCTCCAGACCAGGAACAGCGTCGAGCCGGGACGGTATTCCCACCGGAACACCACGTTGGACCGGAACTGCTGGAAATTGAACCCGCCCGGATCGGCGGCGACCGCAGGGTCGCCGTAGGGCCGGTAGCGATCGTCGTACGCCTCCGCCCGGGGCTCGTCGAGCTCCCGCACGTCGCTGTAGGTCCCCTTGGAGACGAAGGGGGACGCGTACACCTGGAGTGACGTATTGGGGGTGAAGGTGTAGCCCAGCCGCCAGGTGAAGCTCAGCGTGCGCTGCTCCAGGTGGGCGAAGGTATAGTGCGGCCCGCCGGCCGGATCGGCGAAGGTGCCGAAGTACTGGATGTCGTTCCGGTTCCGGTTGAACGTCGTGCTGAGCGTGGTGGTGAAGCGGGTCGAGACCTTGAGCTCCACCTGCGGGGTCACCTCGATCATCTCCGAACGCCCCTGGTCGGCGAGGTTGTAGTTGGCCGACACCGACGGGACCAGCGCCCGCCGGTCGTCCCCCTGGATCGAGATCCACGGGGCGATGTAGGGATCCTGTCGCACCGCCGGCCCGCCCCGGGCGCAGCGGTCGCAATAGGTCGCCCCCAGCTGTCCCACCGTTCCCCCCGTGTGCAGCCACCAGCGGTTGGTGAACTGGATGTGGACGTTGGTATTGAGGGCCCGCTCCGTGGGCAGCCCCGCGGCGCTCCAGTATTCCCAATTGTTGAAGTTCCATCGCAGCTGCTGGAACACCTCGTTGGGCGTGAAGAACTGCAGGGTGACCCAGGTGGTCCATGCCTGGAAGTCGGCCTGGCGCAGGAAGCCGACGTCGTTGATCTCGAAGCCGGGTGTCCGATACTGGTAGGCGGTCTCGAAGTGGAGCCGGCGGCCGCCGACCTTGGCGAAGCGGAGCTCGCCGTTGCCGCCGGCGAGCGAGGTCCGGGTGGAATCGAAGTCCAGCGGGCCGTCGGGGCGCTGGTAGAGATGAACCGGATTCTGCTGGGTCAGCGCGATCGCCTCGGCGTCGCCGGCGACCCGGCTCAGGTCGAACGAGCCCGAGACCTCGTACTCGGAGGTGAACCGCCAGCGTCCGTCCACCCCGCCGGTGTAGGCGCTCCGGTGCAGGTACCCCGCGCTCGCGGCGTCGAGGGACCGGTTGACACCGGTGAGAATGAAGCCGACGCTGCCGGTGCCCTGGCGGAAGTCCTGGTTGGCCCGGACCACCGCGTAATTCGTGGCCGGCTCGAGCGTCGTCCCGCCGCCGCCTTCGACCTGATCGGTCACCGCGTCGAGCACGCCGAGCGAGAAGCCGTTGGGAAGGCGGCCGGTCATCTTGGCCGCGCCGATGATGGGAGTCGAGATCGCCGACGGGGGCTCCCCGTCCACCCCGCTCAGCTGGGGATAGCGTCCGATCCGACGAGAGTAGAAGAGTCCCTCGCCCGTGCTGCAATCCACCACGACCACGCAGTTCACCGTAAAAGTGAACAGCCCCTTTCCCTCCACGAAGAAGGGCCGCTTCTCGTCGAAGAAGGTCTCGAACGCGGTCAGGTTGAGCTCCGAGGGATCGGCCTCGACCTGCCCGAAGTCGGGGTTCACCGTCGCGTTGAGCACCAGGTTCGAGGCCGGCCGATACTTGAGGTCGCCGCCGGCGGTGACCTTGTTCTCCCGGGTCAGCCCGCCCGCGGCCAGATCGGGCACGCTCTTGGTGACCAGGTAGGGGGTGATTTCGGCGTGCCCCGGTGAGCTCAGGCCGGTGAGGCCGGTGAGCTGGCCGAACTGGGACGGCAGGCCACTGTGGGAGACCCGGTACAGCGGCCAGGTGACGGTGGCGGTGTGGCGCTGGATCACCCGCCAGACCAGGAACCCGAAGGTCCCGCCGGCCTTGGAGGAGTAGTGGAGCTGGGAGAGCGGGATACGGTACTCCGCGGTCCACCCCAGCGAGTCGATCCGGGTAGCCACGTCCCACACCGCGTCCCAGTTCACGTCCTCGTCGCCGTCGTTGTAGATGGCGAAGTCGGTCTTGACCCCGGCGGGATTGACCGAAAACTCGAAGCCGGTGCGGCGGTCGTGATAGGGGTCGAGCATGACCGTCACGTAGTCCGAGGCAGTCTGGTCGTCGCGCCGGCTGAGCAGGCTCACGATGCTGTCGGGATGAGGATCGAAGGCGCGGACGAAGACGTAGAGGTTGTGCTCGTCGAAGGCGACCCGCGCCTCGGTGCGGCACTTGGGCTCCGCGCCCTCGCTCGGCTTGGCCTCGTAGAACCGATCCACCGGCGCGGCGCTGGCCCAGACGGGGTCGGCGCTACTGCCGTCGAGGACCGGCGGTTCCGTGGTGCGGGTCGCGCGAACCGTCGCGGCGGCCTGGAGCGGCGGTGTGCCCGCCACCTGGGCCTGCACCAGCAGCAGTATACCGAGGAGCGGTGTCACACGAATCCCCGCACGGGAAGGATGCGAGGGTTAGACACCGCGGAGTGCGGGAAGGTTGGACGGCGGGCACGGATCCTACGGCATGAGGTCGAGACGCATGCCGGCCGCGGCGCCGGTGGACCAGGGCTGGGGAACCGGTCCGAAGTGGCGGGCCAGGTGCTCGCACGCGGCCGCGGCCGCACGCTCGCCCACTGGCTCCGGCGCGAGCATGATCACCGAGCCGCCCCATCCCGCTCCGGTGAGCCGCGCACCCAGCGCGCCGTGCTGGAGCGCGGCCTCGACCAACGCGTCGGCCTGGGGCACGGAGCACTCGTAATCATCCCGCAGCGACTCGTGACCCTCGACCATGAGCCGACCGACTTCGGCGAGATCGCCGCGGTCCAGCGCGGCGGCGGCGCGACGGGTGCGCGCGGTCTCCGCGACCAGGTGACGGACGCGGCGGTCGAGCGGCGGGGGTAGCTCGGACATG
>DATCWW010000398.1:0-10878 GCA_036566145.1 Gemmatimonadales bacterium | reverse complement strand
TGACCCAGATCGCCGACAAGCAGCGATCCCCCCAACGTTTCCCCTGCGCCCCTGCGCCCCTGCGCCCCTGCGCCCCTGCGCCCCTGCGCCCTAACGCCCTAGCGCTTCAGCGCCATGCTTCCTCCCATACCCAATGTAGATCGCCAAACCGATCACCAGCCACACCAGGAGCCGCTCCCAGGTGGGCCAGGGCAGGCTCACCATCTGCAGCAGGCACACCAGCGCGCCGAGCACAGGAATCACCGGTACCCAGGGCACCCGGAACGGGCGCGGCGTCTCGGGGTCGGTGCGCCGAAGCACGATCACGCCGACGCACACCAGCACGAACGCCAGCAGGCTCCCGATGCTCACCAGCTCGCTCAACACCCCGATGGGCAGCAGCCCCGCGGCGATCGCCACCACGCTGCCGGTCAGGATAGTGCTGAGGTGCGGGGTGCGGAAGCGGGGATGCACCGCGCTGAAGAAGGGCGGCAGGAGGCGGTCCCGGCTCATCGAGTAGAAGATCCGGCTCTGTCCCAGGAGCTGCACCAGGATGGTGCTGAACAGCCCGAAGAGCGCGCTCACCTTCACCACCGGACTGAACCAGGTGAGGCCGGTCGCGTCGATACCGACCGCGAGCGGGTCGGCGACATTGAGCCGGGGGTACGGCACGATCCCGATCAGCACCAGCGCCACCGCGATGTAGAGCACCGTGCAGATGCCGAGCGACGCCAGGATGCCGATCGGCATGTCGCGCTGCGGGCGCCGGGCCTCCTGGGCCGCAGTGGACACCGCGTCGAACCCGACGTAGGCGAAGAACATGATCGCCGCGCCGCGGAGCACGCCGCTCCACCCGAACGCGCCGAACGTCCCCGTATTCGGGGGAATGAACGGTGTCAGGTTCTCTCGGCGGACATAGGCCGCGCCGAGGCCCACGAAGAGCACGAGCACGACGACCTTGATCACCACCAGTACCGTGTTGGCGCCGGCCGACTGCCTGATGCCGACCACCAGCAGCGCCGCCACCAGCGCGACGATGGCCGCCGCGGGCAGGTTGAACACGCCGGGCACCAGCGAGCCGTCCGCCGCCGCCGCGGTCGATCCGGGCGCCGCCGTGAGCGCCGGCGGCAGCGAGAGGCCGAGGTCACGGAGGAAGCTCACGAAGTAGCCGGACCACCCGACGGCAACGGTGGCGCCGCTCAAGGCGTACTCCAGGATCAAGTCCCAGCCGATGATCCAGGCCACCAGCTGGCCCGACGAGGCGTAGGCGTAGGTGTAGGCGCTGCCGGCGACGGGGATCATCGCCGCGAGCTCCGCGTAGCAGAGTCCGGCGAGCGCGCAGCCGATTGCGGCGATGATCATCGAGAGCACCAGAGCGGGCCCCGCGTGCTGCGACGCCGCGGTGCCGGTCAGGACGAAGATGCCGGTCCCGATGACGGAGCCGATGCCGAGCGTGGTGAGGTGAAGGGGACCGAGTGCGCGACGCAGGGTCGGCCGACCATCTTCGGTCAGGTGCAGGTCGGCGAGAGGCTTTCGGGCGGTGAGGGTCATGCCCTCATGTATGCCGTCCGCCCGGACGGGCGTCTACGCGCTGCGTGACAGAATCATGTCAGAGCTGCGGCGTGTCGTCGGCCGCCACCACGTGGGGTGCGCCCTCGCGCAGCAGGTTGCCGCGCAGGCCCTCGAGCCCCACGCTCTTCTTCGGCCGCACCCGGTAGGCCAACACCGGGGCGCCGTGGTCGGGGGCCTGCTCCTCCGCCTCGAAGCTCCAGCGCTTGGCGTCGCGGGCCAGCACCGTCTCGATCAGCGGCCGCGCCGCCTCCGGCCGATCCACGTAGATCCGGAGCCGGGTGGTCTTGCCGTCGGTGGCGGGAGCGGCGGCCGGCTCGGGGTGCGGGGGCTCGTTCGACTCCGGCAGCCCGGCCAGATCGGCGCCGGAGGGGAGACACAGCCGGGCGAAGGTCCGCTCGAAATCCGCGCTGAAGTTGAATTTCCAGAGCGCCAGCTCCACCACCACGAAGACGATCGAGAGCACTGCCGCCACGCTCAGCGCGTGGATCCCGGAGGCGAACCCGATGCCGATGGCGCCGAAGATGTAGACCGCGTCCCCCGATTCCCGGAGGTTGTTCCGGAACCGCACCGCGGCCACGATGCCCGCGAGGCTGAACGCCAGGGCCAGGCTGTCGCGGACCACGACGAGGATCGCGGTCACCACCACCGGCAGCATGATCACCGTCTGCACCAGCGAGTGGTCGAACTTGACCCGGGTCCGGGTCCGGACGTAGGTGAAGGCCAGCGGGAGCACCAGCACCACGGCCCCCACCATCTGGAACAGGGCGTCGACCCAGCGCGGCGCCCCGTCGGGGAAGAGGGCCACCTCGCCCCGGAACCAGTCCAGCATGCCGCCCATGGTCGATGGCATCGGCGTCGAAGGCGCGATGCCGGGCGGAGGATTCTCCGGCAGCATCGCGCTCACGAGCAGCAGCAGCCCGCCCGCGAACAGGTAATAGCCGACGAGCCGGATCACCGTGTGGCGGCCGATCTCGCGCACGGCCGCACGGGCGGCTGGCGGGGACGACTTGGCGGTCATGACTACCTCCCGGGTCCGGGCTCTCGTGGCGCGAGCGCGGCCCGGGCCAGCGCGTTCAGCAGCGGCCCCCGCTCGACCAACCCATCGTACCGCGCGCCGTTGATGAAGAGGGTCGGCGTACCCCGCACGCCGCTCCGGCGGCCGCTCGCCAGGTCGGCCAGTACCCGCTCCTCGGTGGATGGCAGCGCCTTCACCCGGCTCCATCGGACCATGTCGAGGTCGAGCTTGCGGGCGTAGCGGCCGAGATCCTCCGGCTCGAGCGCGTGCTGCCGCTGGAACAGCCGGTCGTGCATCGGCCAGAACTGCCCCTGCTCCGCCGCGGCTTCCGCCGCCCGCGCCGCGTCGAGCGCATGCGGATGGGAGTCGCGGAGCGGGAAGTGCCGGAAGACCAGGCGCAGGTTGTCGCCGAAGGCGCGCCGCGCGGCCTGGATCACGTCGTGCGCCGCGCCGCAGCTCGGGCACTCGAAATCGGCGTACTCGACCAGGGTGACCCGCGCGCCGGCCGGCCCGGCCGCGTGATCCCTCGGGGCGACCGGGGGATCGAGCATCGGCGTCGCGAGCGGCAGGGCGGTGCTCATCGCGTGGAGAACCCGGTCATCGGGAGGCCGGTTCCGGAGCGGATCGCGCGCCAGGGTGGACCGCCGACTCGGCGAGGAGCTGAAGCACGCCGCGGACGGCGCCGGTGCCCTCGAGGCGGTAGTGGGCCCGGGTCGGCCCCGGACCCACCCGCACGGTGATCGCCTCGGGCGGCAGGCTGACGAAAAGGTCCTCGTCGGTCCGGTCGTCGCCGATCGCCACCACCGCGGTCCGGGCCAGCCGCTCCGGCGGGAGCGGCGGCACGATCCGCCCCTTGTGGATCCCGTGGGGGCGGATCTCGAGCACCCGGTTGCCGGCCAGGATCTCCACCGGCTGGTTGCTGAGCAGCTGATTCAGGTGCAGCCGGAGCTCGTTCGCCCGGCGGGCGCCGGTCTCCAGATCGGCCATCCGGTAGTGCCACGCGATCGCCACCGCCTTCACCTCGATCAGCGAGCCGGGGGTGCGGGCGGTGATGTCGCGGAGGATGTGGAGCACCGGCTCCCGCCAGGAGCCCCCGACCTCCGCAGCCGGCACCCAGTCGCGCGCGCCACGGGGACGGGACCAGAAGCCGTGCTCGGCGTGGAGCCAGACCGGCAGCGCGCCCATCCACTGCTCCAGCGCCTCCCGGCTCCGGCCGCTCACGATGTGCACTTCGGTGTCGCTCCGCTCGGCCAGGGAGCGCAGCAGGGTCAGCAGTCCGGCGTCGGGACGGGCCAGCTCGGGCGTGGGAGTGAACGGCACCAGCGTCCCATCGTAGTCGAGCAGGAGCAGCAGCTCGTCGGTGCGGTCGAGCAGCTGGATCAGCTCGGCCCGGAGCGCGGCCTCGCCCGCGGCGGGGGAGACCGTGCGAACCGCGGGACGCGAGACTCCCTCGAGCTGCTCCAGGAACGTATTGACCCACTGATGCACGTCGAAGGTCTGTACCCGGGTCCGGAGCGGAGCCAGCCGGGCGCGGCGTTCGTCGGGCTCCATGCTCAGGGCGCGGTAGAACCCCTCGGCGGTGCCGTCGGTGTCGTAGGGATTCACCAGCACCGCTTCGGGCAGCTCCCAGGCGGCGCCGGCGAACTCGCTCAGCACCAGCACCCCGTCGCCGTCCGTCCGGGAGGCCACGAACTCCTTGGACACCAGGTTCATCCCGTCGCGGAGCGGGGTCACCACCATGACGTCGGCGGCACGGTAGAGCGCCACCAGGTCCGGCGGCGAGAGCGCACGGAAGATGTAATGCACCGGCACCCATCGGGCCGTGCCGAAGGCGCCGTTGATCTGGCCGACCAGCTGGTCAACCAGCGAGCGATACTCCTGATAGGCCTCGACCCCGGTGCGCGAGGGGACGGCCACCTGCACCAGCCTGACCCTCTCCCGCAGCTCGGGGTGGCTCTGCAGCATCCGCTCGTAGGCCAGGAGGCGGCGGGGAATCCCCTTGGTGTAGTCCAGCCGGTCCACCCCCACGAGCATCCGCACGCTCCCGTCGCCGCGGAGCGCCTCCGCCTCGGCCTCGACGGCGGGATCCCGGGCGAGCGTGTCGAACGTCGCGCTGTCCACGCCCATCGGGAAGACCCCCAGCCGCACCTCTCGGCCGGGGAGCTGGACCCGGTCGATGTCCACCGTCAGGCCCAGAATGTCCGTCAGCGCGGTGGCGAAGTGGCGCAGGTAGGCCGGCGTGTGAAAGCCGACCAGGTCCGCGCCGAGGATTCCCTCCAGCAGCTGGGCCCGGGCCGGCAGGGTCCGGAACAGCTCCTCCGACGGGAACGGGATGTGGAGGAAGAACCCGATCCTGGCTTCGGGAAGGCGGCGGCGCAGGAAGCCGGGGAGGAGCAGCAGCTGGTAGTCGTGCACCCACACCAGGTCGTCCTTCTGGTACTGGGCGGCGACCACGTCGGCGAAGCGCTGGTTGACCTCGACGTAGCTCTCCCAGCCGCTCACCTGCAGGGGGACCTGGTCGAGCAGATAGTGAAACAGGGGCCAGAGGACCCCGTTGGAGAACCCTTCGTAGTAGCGGCTGACCTGGTCGCTGGAGAGGGGAACGCCGACCAGGCGCTGGGCCGCCAGCTCGCGGTCGAGCGCGTCCTGCTGGGCCGGACTCAGCGAGTCCGGCGCGGCGCCGGACCAGCCGATCCAGAGCCCGTCGGCCTGCTCGTGCGGGCGGAGCAGGCCGGTCGCGAGCCCGCCGGTGCTCCGCTCCACCTCCACCCCGGACTCGGTGGGGCGGACGGTGATCGGGAGCCGGTTGGCCACGATCAGAAGCCGGGACATGGAGGGAAGTTACCCCGGCTCGGCGGGCCGCCGGAACCGGCGGCCCAGGATGTTACGGGACCGAGAGTTACCTCGGCCAGGTCCCGTTGGAGCGGTCCACGTCGGGGAAGTCGCGGGCCGGGTCGATCTCGATGATCTTGATGGTCGGCTCCTTGGCCACCTTCACCGTCGTCTTCTTGCTGCCGTCGAACCAGACACTCACCGGCACGTCGAGGCTGTCGGTCTTGCCGTCGGTCCGGCTCACCACGAGGTGCACCGGCATCATCGCCTTGCCGCGGTTGGAGACGGTCACGTCCAGCGAGTCGCCGACCGTGGTGACGGTGTCGATCGCCTGGTCCAGCTTCCAGGTCTCGAAGAACCACGTCCGCCAGAACCAGGAGAGATCCCGCCCGGACACGTCCTCGATGGTGTCGAAGAAATCCCACGGGGTCGGGTGCTTGTACATCCAGCGGCGGCCGTACTCGGTGAAGGCGCGGTGGAACATCTCCCGGCCGAGCACGCCGCGCAGCGCCACCAGCACGCTCGCGGTCTTGTAGTAGCTCGCCGTGCCGTAGGCGTTGTAGTTGGGGTAGCGGTCGCCGTGATGCATCAGCTCCACTTCGCCGCCGGCCACCGCGAGGTTGATGTAGGGCTGCCGGTTCTCCGCCTCGTCGTCGTAGCCCTTGAAGAAGTCGTCCATCGCCTGGGACTGGTCGTACTGGGTGAACCCCTCGTCCATCCAGGCGAAGCGCTTCTCGTCGGAGCCCACCATCATCGGGAACCACATGTGCCCGATCTCGTGGGTCACGACCTCGTAGAAGCTCAGCGTGTCCCACTGTCCCCCGATGCAGGTCATCATCGGGAATTCCATGCCGCCGCACGAGGTCGGGCCGTCCACCACGGTCATGTGGGGGTAGGGATAGGGCCAGAGATACCTGGAGAAGAACTGAATCGAGTGCTGGCCGTAACGGGCGGCCTCATCCCAATGGTTGGTCCGTTCCCCCGGACGCCAGAACGACTCGACCACGGAGGTATCGGCCTTGCCGTCGCCGTTGGCGTCGCCCACGGCGGCCGTGGTCGCATCCCACAAGTACTTGGCCGAGGTGGCCCAGGAGACGTCGCGCACGTTCTCCGCGCGATAGCGCCAGGTGAGCTTGCCGTCGGTACCGCCGGTGGTCGCCGTCCCCGCCCCGCGGTCGCTCTCGTTCACCACGTGCACGATGGCGCCGCCGGCGCGGGCGGAGTCGAGCCGGGCCCGGGTCTGGGCGGTGAGGACCTGGTCGGGGTTGAGCAGCCGTCCGGTGCTGGTGACCAGCCAGCCGGCCGGCACGGTCAGGGCCACGTCGTAGTTCCCGTAGCCCATATAGAACTCGGCGTTGCCGTAGTACTGATCGGTCTGCCAGCCGTTCACGTCGTCGTAGACGGCCATTTGCGGATACCAGTAGCTGATGTACCAGACCTCGCCGTCCTGGCCGCCGCGGGGAGCGCCATCGGGCGGCACCCGGAGGCGCCAGTTGAACTCGAAATCGGCGCTCCCGCCCGGGGGAATCGGATGCGGGAGATTCATGCGCATGATGGTTCCTTCGACGTGGTACCCCGGCGCGTCGGCGGCTCCGCCGGTGGTCAGGGTCTGGCCCTGGGCCACCACCTTGTCGAGGTCCATGCCCTCGACCGACCAGGGAACATCGGTGTTATGATGGGCGCCCGGCGCGAAGATGTTCTGCAGCACCTGCACGTACACCATGGGGAGGGTGTCGGGCGAGCGGTTCTGATAGCGGATGGTGCCGTGGCCGGTGAGCCGCTTGGACACGGGGTTGAGCTCGGCCTCGAGCTTGTAGTCCGCCCATTGCTGCCAGTACTTGGGCCCCGGCTCGCCGTTCGCCTGCCGGGTCCCCGTGGCGAGCGCCTTCTGGAAGCCGACCATCTGCGGCACTTCCATGATCCGGGCAGTTGGCGCGGTGGTGCCCGCCGCCGGCGCGGGCGCTGTCGCAGGGGCCTCGGTTCGCCCGCCTCCGCAGCCGGCGATCGCCAGACCGACGAACAGGAGACCGGCAGGCCGACGGTGAGCTAAGACCTTGGGATACATCAGCTTCTCCAGCAGCAGGTGAACGAGCGACCGGTCGCCCCGGGGGCCGGATGATGGCCTGACGACGTAGCGGAGGCAAGCCTGGTTTCGTGCGACCCTCCGGGGCTACCGGGCATTTGTCACGGGTGATCCCGAACCTTCAGGAGTCTTCGGTTATGACGGTTTTCCGTACCTGGCGTTCCACCACAGCCGGTCTCGCGCTCGCCTTCGGCGGCGGCCTCCTCGCCGCCGGCGCCCTGCACCTTCCCCTCACCAGCGAGGCCCAGAGCCAGGCGCCGTCACAGACCGCGGCCGCCAAGCCGGTGCCGCCTTCGGTGCAGGGGCTGCAGGCGCTGAGCGAGTCGTTCGCCTCGGTGGCCGAACAGGTCAAGCCGAGCGTGGTCTACATCAAGTCGGGCAAGAAGGGCGGGCAGGGGGGCGATGACGACGACAGCCCGCACCCGCAGCTCCCGCCGGGGTTCGAGCGGTTCTTCCCTCAGCTCCCCCAGATGCAGCCGCCCCAGTTCCAGGAGGCGGCGGGCTCGGGGTTCATCGTCTCCCGTGACGGCTACATTCTGACCAACGACCACGTGGTGGACAACTCCGACCAGGTGACGGTGCGCCTGCTCGACCGGCGCGAGTTCAAGGCCAAGGTCGTCGGCACCGACCCCGGCACCGACCTGGCGGTGCTCAAGATCGACGCCGACCATCTCACCCCCGCTCCGCTGGGCAACAGCGACCAGAGCCGGGTGGGTGAATGGGTCCTCGCCGTGGGCAACCCGCTGGGCGAGAACCTGACGTTCACCGTCACCTCCGGCATCATCAGCGCCAAGGGCCGGAGCCTGGCCCTGCCCAACGCGAACGACCGCAGCATCCAGGACTTCATCCAGACCGATGCGGCCATCAACCCCGGCAACTCCGGCGGACCCCTGGTGAGCGTCACCGGCCAGGTCATCGGCGTCAACACCGCGATCGCGAGCGGCACCGGCTTCTACTCCGGCTACGGCTTCGCGATTCCGATCAACCTGGCCCGCACGGTCATGGACCAGCTGATCGAGCACGGCCGGGTGCGCCGGTCGGCCCTGGGCATCACGGTGCGGAACGCATCGGCCAACGACGCGGCCTACGTGGGGCTGCCCGAGATCCGCGGCGTCATCGTGGAAGACTTCGGCAGCGACGCCTCGCCGGCCAAGCGCGCCGGCCTGGAGCCGGGCGACATCATCATCTCGATCGACGGCAAGCCGGTCGAGTACGTGGCGCAGCTGCAGCAGCGGATCGCCTTCCGCCAGCCGGGCGAGACGGTGAAGGTCGAGGTGGCCCGCAAGGGCGGCGTCCGCAAGTCCTACGACGTCAAGCTGCAGGAGCTGCCGTCCCCGACCGCGGTCGCCAGCCGCGACTCCGGCGCCGCCGATACCACGACCGACGAGAACGGCGCCGCCACCGTGGGCGCGCTGGGCATCACCGTCGCGCCGATCGACGACGACGACCGCGCCCAGCTGCAGCTCGATCGGGGCCAGCGGGGCGCGCTGGTGACCAACGTGACGCCGGGCGGCCCGTCGTGGAACACGCTGAGCGACGGTGACCAGGGAGGCGGGCCCGACATCATCACCGAGGTCGAGGGCAAAGCGGTGAAGTCCCCGGCCGACGTGCGCCAGGCCCTCAAGGGCGCCAAGCCGGGCGACGTGGTGAGCCTTCGGGTCTACAACACCGGGGCCAAGAATCGCCGGGTGGAGCGGATCAAGCTGGGGGAGTGATCAGGGGCAGTCGCCGGGGCTGCTCGCCGGTGAGCGCGAAGATCGCGCTGGCCAGGGCGGGCGCCACCGGCGGCACCGGGGGCTCACCCAGTCCCGAGGGGGGCGCCTCGCTGGAGACGAACCAGGTCTCCACGCGAGGCGCTTCGCGCATCCGGGTCAGCCGGTACCGGTCGAAGTTGGTTTCCCGGACCCGCCCCGCCTCCACGGTCACGCCGCCATAGAGCGCGGCCGAGAGCCCGTCGAGCACCCCGCCCTGCACCTGCGCCTCGGCGCCGCTCCGGTTCACGACCAGACCGCAGTCCACCGCCACCACCACACGCTCCACCCGGAAGCCGTCCGCCGCGCGCGCGATGTCCACCACATGCGCCGCATAGCTGCCGAAGGTAAAATGGCCGGCGATCCCGCGAGCCCTTCCCGCCGGCACCCGTGATCCCCAGCCGGCTTTCTCGGCGACGAGCCGGAGCACCCCGGCCAGGCGGGCGGTGTCGAATACCGGACCACCGTGGCCCTTGTAGGCGAGCTGCCGCGGCGCCCCGAGCAGGTCGAGCCGGAATGCCAGCGGGTCCCGCCCCGTCGCGTGCGCCAGCTCGTTCACGAAGCTCTGCACCGCAAAGGCGTTCGACGAATGCAGGGTGGACCGCCAGGCGCCGCCGGGAATGCCGCAGGGGATGTGGGTATAGGAGAGGCGAAAGTCCGGGACGAACCCGGCGGGAAAGTCGTCGGGGTACAGCTCGGACACCGCCGGGGGCTGCCCGTTCTCGGCGTAGGCATAGCGTGACGGGTTGGCCATCCGGTGATCCCAGGCTATCACCCGCCCACCCGCATCCAGGCCCGCCCGAAGCCGGTGCACCGCGCAGGGACGATAGAAGTCCTGGCTCAGGTCCTCTTCCCGGGTCCACAGCACCTGCACCGGCGCGCCGACCGCCTTCGACAAATACGCCGCCTCCGCACCGTAGTCCGAGAGAAGCCGCCGGCCGAACCCCCCGCCCGAGCGGGTCATGTGGACCGTGATCGCGGTGGTGGGAAGTCCGGTGACGCGAGCCGTCAGCTCGCGCACGCCGTCGGGGTCCTGCATCGGACCCCAGACCTCGGCCCGCCCGGCCCGGACATCGGCGAGACAGTTGATCGGCTCCATCGGCACGTGGGCCAGGAGCGGCAGCTCGTAGGTCGCCTCCACCACGCGGGCGGCCGCCGCGAGTGCGCGGTCCACGTCGCCTTCGCTTCGGACCGGCTCGCCCGGGCGCAGCACGGCCTGGTGCATCGCGGCCCGGATCGCCTCGCTGTCCACCGGCGGCCCGGGCGACCGCTCCCAGGTGGCCTGCACCGCCCGCACGCCCTGGATCGCGGCCCAGGTCGAGTCGGCGACCACCGCCACGCCCTGCCTGAGATGCAGCGGGCTCGGCAGCGGATCGATCCGCACCACGCGCTTCACCCCGGGGATCCGCTCCGCGGCGGCGCTGTCGAGCGACCCGAGCCGGTGCCCGAACGGCGGATGCAGCACGCTGGCTCGGAGCATCCCTGGGGTGCGGGCGTCGAGTCCATAGATCACGCGGCCGGTCGCGATCGCCGGCTGATCGGTCGCGCGGACCCGGGTACCGATGAGCCGGTACGCCGAGCGGGGCTTGAGCGGGACCTTCTCCGGCACGGTGAGTCGGGCAGCCTCGGCGGCGAGCGCGCCGTAG
>DATCWW010000348.1:0-2217 GCA_036566145.1 Gemmatimonadales bacterium | reverse complement strand
GCCACCATGCGCGGCTCGGCCCCGAGGCGGCGGCTCAGGGCGGTCGCCTGCGGCCCGCCACCGTGCACGACGACCAGGCGGATGCTGAGGGACGAGAGCAGCGCCAGCTGGGCTGTGACCTGATCGAGCACCTCCGGCTCGCCCAGCACCTCGCCACCGAGCTTGACGACGAAGACCTGGTCCCGGTACGCGCGGACGTAGCGCAGCGCCCCCTTGAGGCCGGCGATGCCTTTCGTGGTGTCGATCGTCAATCCGAGACTCCTTTGTGACCACCGAGAAGCTCGAGCAGCAACGCCCGCTGCGCGTGCAGCCGATTCTCCGCCTGGTCCACCACGACCGAGTTGGGGCCGTCGAGCACCGCGTCATCGATCTCGACGTTGCGGCGGACCGGCAGGCAGTGCATCACGATTCCCTTGCCACCCCGGGTGGATTTGACCCGCGAGGCCGTGAGCCGCCAATCGCGGTAGGCGGCTCGGTGGGCGGCCTCCTCCTCCGGCCGGCCGTACAGCTTGACCGAGCCCCACGACTTCACGTACACCGCGTCGGCGCCGACCGTGGCATCGTCGGGATCGTCGATGATGTGGACGAACTCGCCTCCGGCGCGCTGGGCGATGGTCCGGATCAGCGCGGTGTCTTCGGGGTCGAGCTCGTATCCGGGCGGCCGGGCGATCACGATCTCCATCCCCAGCCAGGCGGCCGCGAGGGCCGCGCTCGCCGGGACGGCGGTGGGGAGCGCCTTGGGATGCCAGGCCCAGGTGAGCACGAAGCGCTTCCCGGAGGTCTCCCCCAGCTTCTCGCGGAGGGTCATGGCGTCGGCCAGTGCCTGGCAGGGGTGCCGCCGCGCGGACTCGAAGTTGATCACCGGCCGCTCGCAGTGGCGGGCGAAGCTGCGGACGATGGTGTCCTCCCGCGCCTCGCTCCATTCCCGGCCGCGGGGAAAGGCTCGGACTCCCACGGCATCGGCATACCGACCGAGCACCCGCGCCGCGTCCACGATGTGCTCCACCGTGTCGCCGTCCATCACCGCGCCGGCCCGGGTCTCCAGCGACCAGCTGCCCTTCCCTGGCTCGAGCACCACGCCGTGACCGCCGTGCAGGAACATCGCGGTCTCGAAGCTGGTCCGGGTCCGGAGACTCGGGTCCATGAAGACCATCGCCAGCACCTTCCGCTCCAGGCCGCCGGTGACCTCCCCGCGCTTGACCCGCGCCGCGAGCCCGAGCAGCCCTTCGATCTCCTGGTCGGACCAGTTCTCCAGCGCCAGGAAGTCGCGCTTGCTCATCGGAGCACCTCGGCCAGGCCCCCCAGCAGGAGATCCGCCTCGGGGGCCGAGAACGAGAGCGGGGGCAGGAGCCGGAGCACCGCGGGATCGGCGGCAGTGCCGGTGATGATCCGCCGGCCGAAGAGCTCGCGCTGCACCTCGGCTGCGGGCCGGTCCAGGTGCAGCCCCAGGAGGAGTCCGCGCCCGCTCACCCGTCTTACCCCGAGCGCGAGCGCGCCGGCAGTCAGCCAGGCGCCGACCTGGATCGCGTTGTCGATCAATCCTTCCCGCTCGATCACGTCGAGATTGGCGAGCGCCGCCGCGCACGGGACCGGGCCGCCGCCGAAGGTGCTGCCCAGGTCCCCGAGGGTCAGGCCCGCCGTCACGGCGGGCGTCGCGATTACGGCCCCGATCGGCAGCCCGGCGGCGAGCCCCTTGGCGAAGGTCAGCACGTCGGGGGTCACGCCGACGGCCTCGGCCGCGCTGAAGGCGCCGCAGCGCCCCACCCCACATTGCACCTCGTCGAAGATCAGCGCCGCACCGTGCGCGTCGCAGGCGCGGCGAGCGGCCCGGAGGAATTCGACGGTGAGATCGCGCGCACCGGCGAGTCCCTGCACCGGCTCGACGATCACCGCCGCGACCGAGCCGTCCACTGCCGCCTCTATCGCGGCCACGTCGTCGGCGGGCACCTTCAGGCTGAGCGGGATCCCGCTCCGGCGGGCGGTCTCCTCGTATCGGGCGCCGTCGGTCACCGCGAGCGTAGCGGCCGTGCGGCCGTGCCAGCCGCCGGTCACCGAGACGATCGTCCGGCGGCCGGTGTGCTTCCGGGCCAGATGCAGGGCGTTCTCGTTGGCCTCGGCTCCGGAGTTGCAGAAGAACACCCGCTCCAGCGGCGCGGGGCAGCTCGCGGCCAGCCGCTCGGCCAGCGCGATCCGCAGCGGGTGGCGCACGGCGGTGGA
>DATCWW010000331.1:0-2846 GCA_036566145.1 Gemmatimonadales bacterium | reverse complement strand
GTTGGGGGGCGTTTTGTTTGTAGACAACGCTTCCACAGTCTTGATTGTGTGTGCAAACGCCCTACATTGGTCATGTCCCAATCCCCCGAGCTATGCCCGCCGAGCCAGACTATTCCCGGGCCGCCCTGGCCCGATTCATCGAGTTCGTGGTCGCCAAAGGGCTGGTGAATCCATCCACCGCCCAGGGCTGGCGGGTCGCCACTTCCAAGGTCCTCGAGGAGCTCACCGCCGAGGAGCTGGCGGATGTCCGCCGCATCGACACCGAGGGCACGTTCCGGGCCTTCCTGCACCGGCATCCGGGCAGGCTCTCGCCCGCGTCGGTCGGCGAGTATCGGCGGCGGGTCGGGCGGGCGATCGAGGAGTTCGTGCGGTGGGTGGACGACCCGGGCTCCTATGGGGCACCCGGCTCGGCGAGCGCCAGGGTCGGAAATGGGGCGGGATCGCGGGGCCGGCGAGGTCGTGGAGGATCTCAGGCGGTACCCGAGCCCGCGGTCAACGGCCAGCAGGCAGGACCTGCGGCCCGGCCCTCCCCGCCCCGGCCACGAGACGGCCTCGCGCTCGAGTACCCCCTTCGCCCGGGCTTCCTGGCCCAGGTCGTGGTCCCGCCCGATCTCACGGTCGACGAAGCGCGGCGCATGGGCGCGTTCCTGCTGACCCTGTCACCCGACTACAAGCCGGCCTGAACGCACGACGGGGCGGCCGATGCGGGCCGCCCCGTCTCATTTCAATTGCTGGCGTCGGCGTTACTCCCAGCGCTTGACCGCCAGGGTCACGTTGTGGCCCCCGAAGCCGAACGAATTGGACAGCGCCACGTCGACCCGCCGTTCCACCTTGCGGTTGGGGGCGCAGTCGAGGTCGCACTGTGGGTCGGGCGTGAACTGGTTGATGGTGGGGGGAATCACGCCGCAGGTCGCGGCCAGGAGGGAGACGCCGAATTCCAGCGCCCCGGCCGCGCCGAGCAGGTGCCCGGTCATCGACTTGGTGGACCCGAAAATCAGCTTGCGCGCCTGCTCGCCGAAGACCGCCTTGACCGCCTGCGTCTCCGCGATGTCGCCCTGCTCGGTCGAGGTGCCGTGGGCATTGATGTAGCCCACGTCCTTGGGGTCGATCCTGCCGTCGGCCAGGCAGGCCCGCATGGCGCGCTGGGCCCCTTCCCCGTTCTCCGCCGGCGACGTGATGTGGTAAGCGTCGCCGCTCGAGCCGTAGCCCAGCACTTCGCCCAGGATCCGGGCGCCCCGCCGCTCCGCATGCTCCAGGCTCTCCAGCACGACGATGGCGCCCCCGTCGCCGAGGACGAAGCCGTCGCGGTCGGCATCGAACGGCCGGCTCGCGGTCTCGGGCGAATCGTTCCGGCTGGAGAGCGCCTTCATGTTGGAGAAGGCGGCCACGGTGAGGCCGGTGATGGCCGCCTCCGCGCCGCCGGTGACCATCGCGTCCGCCTGGCCGTGACGGATCAGGTTGAACGAATCGCCGATGGCGTGGGCGGACGACGCGCAGGCCGACACGGTGGCGTAGTTGGGACCCTTGAGTCCGTACCGGATGGAGACCAGTCCCGCCGCGATGTCCGGAATGAACATCGGGACGAAGAAAGGCGAGACCCGGTCGGGACCCTTGGTGACGAAGGCCTTGCAGTTCTCCTCGTACGTCTGCATGCCGCCGATGCCGCTGCCGATCACGACGCCCACCCGGTCGGGATCGGGCACCTTGTCCTCGAGCCCGGCCTGGGTGACGGCCTGGTGCGCCGCCGCGAGGGCGAACTGGGCGAACAGATCGTACCGCCGGGCCTCCTTGCGGTCCATGTAGCGGAGCGCGTCGAAGCCCTTGACCTCGCAGGCGAAGCGGACGGAGAGCTGCTGGGGATCGAACTTGGTGATCGGGGCGGCGCCGGGCGTGCCGGCCAGTAACGCGCTCCAGCTCGACTCGACGTCCGTCCCGACCGGTGTCACCAGGCCGAGGCCGGTGACGACGACCCGACGCACCGGCTACTTCCCGATCTTCTCGTGGAGGTAGTTCATCGCATCACCCACGGTGCGGAGCTTCTCCGCGTCCTCGTCGGGAATGTCGATGTCGAACTCCTTTTCGAACGCCATGACCAGCTCGACGGTGTCCAGACTGTCGGCGCCGAGGTCCTCCATGAAGCTGGCGTCGTTGGTGAGCTTCTCGCGCTCGACGCCGAGCTCCTCGACGATGATGTCCTTGACCTTCTCTTCGACGTTGCTCATGTCGTCCTCGATTGGAGATTCAGGGTCACGTCAGATGACCAACCCGCCATCGACCACCAGCACCTGACCGGTGATGTACCCCGCCAGGTCGGAAGCGAGAAAGAGCACGGCCCCTGCGACGTCATCAGGCCGGCCCAGGCGCCCCAACGCAATGCCCTCTAATAAGGTCGTCTTCGCGGCCTCGGGCAAGGCGGCGGTCATGTCGGTTTCGATGAAGCCGGGCGCGATGCAATTCACCAGAATGCCTCGGCTTGCGTACTCCTTGGCGATCGACTTGCTGAAGCCGATCAGGCCGGCCTTGCTGGCGGCGTAATTCGCCTGGCCCTTGTTGCCGATCAGTCCCACGATGCTGCTCACGTTCACGATGCGCCCGGCCCGGCGCTTCATCATGCCTTTGATGACCGCGCGCGTGGTGTGGAAGGCGCCCTTCAGGTTGGCGTCGAGCACCTGGTCCCAGTCGTCGTCGGTGAGCCGGAGGAGGATGTTGTCCCGGGTGAGGCCGGCGTTGTTGACCAGCAGGGTGATCGGGCCGAGCGCCGCCTCGGCGGAGGCCACCGCGGCCTCGACCTGGTCGCCCACGGCGACGTCGCACCCGACTCCCGCGGCGCGGTCGCCGAGCTCGCC
>DATCWW010000329.1:0-3739 GCA_036566145.1 Gemmatimonadales bacterium | reverse complement strand
TATTCGCGGGCGATGAACGCGTCGGCCCTGCAGCGGCTCACGCTGGAGCAGTCGCTCCGCCGGGCGCTGGAGCGGCAGGAGTTCGAGGTCCACTACCAGCCGATCGTCGAAGCACGGAGCGGACGCCCGGTGGCGGCCGAGGCGCTGGTCCGCTGGCGCCACCCCGACCTGGGTCTGCTCTTGCCGTCGGAGTTCGTACCGCTCGCCGAGGAGAACGGGCTCATCGTGCCGCTCGGCGAATGGGTCATCCAGCGCGCCTGTCTCCAGAACCGGGCCTGGCAGACGCAGGGACTTCCTCCGCTCCGCGTGGTCGTCAACCTTTCCAGCCGCCAGCTCCGCCGGGGGATGACGGAGACGGTAGGCCGGATCCTGCAGGCGACCGGGCTGGAGGCCCGGTACCTCGGACTCGAGCTCACCGAGAGCGTGCTGGTGAATCATCAGAAGGAGGGCGCCGACGTACTCCACGCGCTGCGGGCGATGGGACTCCACCTCTCGGTGGACGACTTCGGCACCGGGTACTCATCCTTCAGCTACCTGAAGCACTTCCCGCTCGACACCCTCAAGATCGACCGCAGCTTCGTCCGGGAAATCACCACCGATCCGGACGACGCGGCGATCACCACGGCGATCATCGCCCTGGGTCACGCGCTGGGACTGCGGGTCGTGGGCGAAGGGGTGGAGACCGCCGCGCACCACGCGGTGCTCCGGCGGCAGGGATGTGACGAGCTGCAGGGGTATCACTTCAGCCGGCCGGTCCCAGCCGAGCGGTTCGCGGCCTATCTGGCCGACGCCCCTTCGGCGGGCCGGCGGACGCGCGGGAGCGGCGCCGCCTAGCTCAGGACAAGAGCGCCGCCTCCAGCCGCTGCCATCCCACGATCGACACCGGCAGGCCCGCCGGGACGACGCCGGCGAACGCCGGGTCCACCGGCTCGGCCAGATCGTCCGCGGGCTTGACCAGGACGAGCCGCGAGGCGTCCAGCGCGCCGGCCACGAAGGCGGCGACGCTGTCGCTGGTCGCCTCCCAGCCATGGGGCAGGACGTCGGCGCTCCGGAGCCAGCGGTACGGCGCCAGCACCGCGAGCCGTCCCCGTCCCAGTGCCGCGCCGATGCCGCCGGCGTCCTGCACCAGCTCGGCCTCCGGTATCCGCTCGCCGAGAACGTGGGCGTACTGATCCATCGCGAGCAGCGCCATCCAGTGCCCCGCGTCGGCGGACAGGCCGTAGCGGCGCTCGAACTCCCGGACCGCGTCGGCGAATGGGCCGCCGCCCGGGACGATTACCAGCGAACGCCCCGGCGACAGCCGGCCGAGTGTGTCTGAGACGTGACCGAGCGCGCCCGGGCAGGCGAGGAGCCCGCCGCCGACCTTCACCACGATCGGGCCGCCGGGCTCTGGCGCTCTGGTCGGCAGCGCCGGCTGGGGAGTAGAATGGGGCATGCGGATCATTCCGGTGCTCGATTTGTCCCGCGGCGTCGCGGTCCACGCCCGCGCCGGCGATCGCACCCGCTACCAGCCGGTACGGTCGGCGCTCGCGCCGCGATCACTGGGTGACCCGCGAACCCTGCTGCAGGGCTACCGCGAGCGCCTTGGCGCCCGGGAATGTTATCTGGCCGACCTCGATGCCATCCAGGGCGAGGCGTCGCAGCTGGGGTTGATCGAGGAGCTGGCGCCCCTCGCCGGGACGCTGCTGGTGGATGGCGCGGTCGCGGAGCCAGACGCGGCCACGGCGCTGCTCAGGCGCGGCGTCGCCCGGGTCGTGGTCGGGCTGGAGACGCTGCGCGGGGCGGGCGATCTGGCCGCGATCGTGGCCGCCGTCGGCGGGGACCGGGTCGTCTTCAGCCTCGACCTCCGCCATGGCAGGCCGGTGGTACAGGCGGGGCTGCAGGGGCTCGCCGCCTCCGACGCGGAATCGCTCGCGGTGCGGGCGATCGAGGCCGGCGCGGGCGCCGTCCTGGTGCTGGACCTGGGCCGCGTCGGCACCGGAGGCGGGGTCGATCTCAGGCTCCTGGCCCTGTTGAGGCGGGCGCTGGGCTCCACGGAGCTGCTCGCCGGGGGCGGCGTCCGGACCCGGCGCGATCTCGATCGGATGCGGGATGTGGGATGCGACGGAGCGCTGGTGGCGAGCGCGCTTCACGCGGGGGAGATCGGCGCGGCCGACGTGGCCGCGCTGGGGGCCGACCCTCAGTCCGACGCCAACGCCTCGCGGTAGGTGGCGCCCTGCCCGTAGTTCTCCTCCACTTCCAGCTCCAGCAGCGTGAGATGCCGGTACCCGCGGGCGTTCAGCTCGTCCCGCACCTGGGTGCCCAGGTGCTGCGCCAGCATCTCGGCGGTGCTGTTCTGAATCGGGAGCAGGGCACAGTCGCTGCGGGGGAAGACGTAGGCCGGCTGTCCGAAGTAGTCCACCGCGAGGCGGTCCCCGTCCTCGCGGAAGGCGAGCTTCGGATTTCTGGCGGGGAGCAGCACCTTGTGGTCGATCGCATCGACGAGCTGCCGGGTGATTTGCTTGAGGACGCTGAAGTCGAGCACGAAGAACGTCTCGGGGTCGATCGTGCCTTCCACGGCCACGCCGACCCGGTAGTTGTGCCCGTGCAGCGACTCACACTGGTGCCCGCGGAAGGTGATGAAGTGGGCGGAGGCGAACACCAGGTAATCCTTGCTCACCTCGACGCGGAAGCTGCTCTGCACGGGGTCTCTCCGGTCAGCGGTTCCAGCCATCCTCTAGTATAACGGCGAAGAGCGAGGCGCAGGTCAGGTCCGCGGTGGTGCCGGGGTTGCGGGTGTTCCGGGCGTCGCGCAGCTCGGCGTCAAACGCCGCGATCTCCCGAGGGCCGCCCCGGCGGACCTCAGCCGCCCGGCGGGAGATCCGCTCCGCCTCGTCCCGGCCGAGCTTCCGGGCGATGAGCGTATCCGGCACCGCGGCGAGCAGGGCGAGGAAGGCGTACACGGACGCGTCGGGCCAGCGGAGCCGGCGGCGGCGGGCGTCACGCACGGCCGGCGCGCCGATCTCGAAGGTGGCGGCGAAGCCGGTGACGTACTCCCGCGCCACGCTGTCGCGATCCGCCGCGAGGCCCATCGCCTCGGTCAACGTGACGGTGGGAGCGCCGGACACGTCCTCGGTGCTCGCCGTCCCCAGACCACCGGGGCGCGCCAGGCGTATGGCGTCATAGACATCCGCCGCATCGGCCACCGTCGTCTCCGCCAGCACCTGCTCCACCCGAGCGCGCAAAGTTCCGCCGCTCCGGCACGCGGCCCGAGCCAGCGGAGCGAGCAGCAGCACGATCCCCAGGTTGGTGTTGCGGCCGGCCCAGCGATTGGTGGCCTCGATGGCCGACCGGATCGTGGCTCCGAGCGGCCGGTCGCCCGCTGCGGCGAGTGCCGGGCCGATCGCCACGGCGCTGGCCAGGAAGTCCTCATAGGACGTGTCGTGAAAGTGGCGGCCGGGCGAGACGTTTCCCGGCTTCGGCCCGCTCACCTCGAGCAGGCAGGCGAGCTGCGCGGCTCCGGCCACCTCCTCGCCGGTCATGGCGCCGAGTTCGCGAGGTGGTCCACCAGGGCGCCGGCGACATCGATGCCGGTCGCCTGCTGCAGCCCTTCCCATCCGGGCACGCCGTTCACCTCCAGGACGTACACGGTGCCGTCCCGCGCCGGCAGCAGGTCCACCCCGGCGTACTCCGCCCCGACCGCGGCCGCCGCCCGCAGTGCCATGCCCGCCCACGCGTCCGGCAGCGCGATCGGCCGGCC
>DATCWW010000289.1:0-2021 GCA_036566145.1 Gemmatimonadales bacterium | reverse complement strand
ACCACCGGCTGCTCGGCGCGCTGGTGGTGGCCGAGGTGGCCCTCTCGCTGGTGCTGCTGATCGGCGCGGGGCTGGTGCTGCGCGGCTTCGCGGAGCTGCTCGAGCAGGAGCCGGGATTCGACCCGAACCGCATCCTCACGCTCCAGGCGACGGTCTCGGCCGACCGCTATCCCGACGCCACCGCGGTGCGCCGCTATCTCGAGCCGGCGCTCGCGGCGGCCCGACAGGTGCCCGGGGTCGAGGAGGCCGCGGCGATCTCGTTTCTTCCCTACGATCAATGGGGGTGGAACTTCAACATCCGGTACGACGGCCAGCCGAACGACGACTCCAGCCGGCTCCCGCTGGCGGAGTACCGGATCGTGACCCCCGAGTTCTTCCGGGTGACGGGCCAGCGCCTGATCGAGGGTCGGCTGCTCGAGGCCGGCGACGGCGACCGCCCCGAGGGCCCGCGGGTGGCGGTGGTGAACCAGGCGCTGGCCCGGCGGGACTTTCCCGGCGCGTCTCCGGTGGGCCGGCGGTACTACCTCGACGACACCACCTTCGCCACCATTGTCGGGATAGTGACCGACATCCGGAACTTCGGACCGTACGAGGCACCCCGGCCCGAGGTCTACCACAGCTTCCGTCAGGACGGCAACGGTTGGTGGTCGTTCTCGCTCATGGTCCGGACCCGCGACGCCGCGGGTGGCCCGATCGATCCCGCGTCGCTGGCCGGCAGCGTCAGCGCCGCGGTGCGCGGGGTGGATCCGGAGGGCGCGGTCACCGCGGTGCGCCCGATGACCGAGGTGATGTCGGAGAGCCTGGGCCGTCCCCGCTTCTATCTCGCGCTGCTGGGCACCTTCGGCGCGGTGGCGCTGGCGCTCGCCGTGGCGGGAATCTACGGCGTCCTCAGCTATGCGGTGGCGCAGCGGACCCGGGAGTTCGGCATCCGCGCGGCGCTGGGGAGTACCACGGCGGACATTCTGCGTCTGGTGACTCGCCAGGCGATGCGGCTGCTCGCGATCGGCATCGGGATCGGCCTGGCCGCGAGTCTGGCCGCGACCAAGCTGCTGGTGAGCCTGCTCTACGGCGTGAGTCCGCTCGACGCCTCGGCGTGGCTCGCCGCGACGGTGACGCTGGGGCTCGCGGGCTTCGTCGCCGCGCTGCTCCCGGCCTGGCGCGCCACCCGGGCGGACCCGGTCGTGGCCCTGCGGGCGGAGTAGATGGCGGAGGACGAACCCGGACTGGCCGAGCGGCTGCAGGCGCAGCTGGGCCCGGAGTTCGTGATCGGGCGGGAGCTCGGCGGCGGGGGCATGTCGCGGGTCTTTCTCGCCCGGGACACCACGCTGGCGCGCGACGTGGTGGTCAAGGTCCTGTCGCCCGACCTGGCGGCGGCGGTGTCGGTCGAGCGGTTCCGCCGCGAGATCATGACCGTGGCCAGTCTCAACCACCCCAACATCGTCCCCGTGCTCCGCGCCGGGGAGGTCGGCGCGCTTCCGTACTTCCTCATGCCCTTCATCCCCGGCGAATCGCTCCGCGCGCGGCTCACGCGCGGCCCGCTCTCCGTGCGCCAGACGACCAGCATCATGAAGGACGTGGCCCGGGCGCTGGCCTACGCCCATGAGCACGGCATCGTTCACCGCGATATCAAGCCCGACAACATCCTCCTGTCGGGCGATGCCGCGACAGTGACCGACTTCGGCGTGGCCAAGGCGATCGTCGCATCCCGCAAGCCGGGCGCGGCCGAGCGGCCGCCCAGCATGACGGGCGAGGGCATCACCATCGGCACGCCGCTCTACATGGCGCCGGAGCAGGCGGTGGCCGATCCGACGGTGAACCACAGCGCCGACCTCTACGCGCTCGGCGCGGTGGCGTACGAGATGCTGGTCGGCACGCCGCCGTTCGGCGGCCGCTCGGCGGCGGCGGTGCTCGCGGCGCACGCGCGGGAGACCCCGACCCCGATCGAGCGGCGCCGATACGACGTGCCGCGCGAGCTGGTGTCGCTCATCATGCAGTGCCTGGAGAAGGAGCCCGAGCGGCGG
>DATCWW010000280.1:0-11934 GCA_036566145.1 Gemmatimonadales bacterium | reverse complement strand
GCCGCGGGGCGCAGGTCATCGTGATCAGCGACCGGGCCGCCGATGAGCGCTCGGCGCCGATCCCCATGCTGCTCGCGATCGGCGCCGTCCGGCAGCACCTGGTGCACACCGGGCTCCGGGCCCGGGTCGGGCTGGTGGCCGAGGCGGGCGACGCCTTCGATATCCACCACTTCGCCACCCTCATCGGCTACGGGGCCGAGGCGGTCCACCCCTGGCTCGCGCTCGCGACGGTCCATGCCCTCTTCGGGGAGGCCCGCGAGCCCTCCCGGCGGGAGCGCGAGGCGGAAGCGGCGCCTCGGCCCTCGGCCGAGACCGCGGCCCGGCAGTTCCGCACCGCCGCGGAGAAGGGCCTGCTCAAGATCCTCTCGAAGATGGGGATCTCGACCCTCTCGTCCTACTGCGGGGCGCAGATCTTCGAGGTGCTCGGCCTCGGACACGACGTGATCGCCACCTGCTTCGAGGGGACCGCGTCACCGATCGGCGGCATCGGCTTCGAGGAGCTGGCGGAAGACGTGCTGGCCCGCCACGGCGCCGCCTACCCCGCCGCGGTCGAGACCGTCGCCCTGCCCGACTACGGCCGGGTGCGGTTCCGCAAGGACGGCGAGGACCACGGCTGGGCCCCGCCGGTGGTGGTGGCGCTGCAGCAGGCGGTGAAGTCGGGAGACGCGACGGCGTACGGCGGCTTCCTCGCCAGGTCGGCGGCGCGCCGGCCGGCGGGCCCTCGCGACCTGCTCGCGGTGCGGGAGGCCACGCCGGTGCCGCTCGAAGAGGTCGAGCCGGTCGAGGCGATCCAGCGGCGCTTCGTCTCGTCGGCCATGTCCCTCGGCGCGCTCTCCCCCGAGGCGCACGCCACCCTGACCATCGCGATGAACCGGATGAACGCCCGATCCAACTCGGGCGAGGGCGGCGAAGACCCGCACCACTATGCCCCGCTCCCCAACGGCGATCGGGCCGACAACCGGATCAAGCAGGTGGCCTCGGCCCGGTTCGGCGTCACCACCGAGTACCTGGTCCGGGCCGAGGAGCTGGAGATCAAGATCGTCCAGGGCGCGAAGCCCGGCGAAGGCGGCCAGCTTCCGGCCCACAAGGTGACCGACCTGATCGCGCGGCTGCGGCACGCGGTGCCGGGGATCGCGCTCATCAGTCCGCCGCCGCACCACGACATCTACTCGATCGAGGATCTGGCCCAGCTGATCCACGATCTCAAGACGGTCAACCCGCGGGCCCGCGTCGGGGTCAAGCTGGTGGCGGAGTCGGGGGTGGGCACCGTGGCCGCCGGCGTGGCGAAGGCGTATGCCGACTACGTCCTGATCGCCGGGCACAACGGCGGAACCGGCGCCTCGCCGCTCTCCTCCATCAAGCACGCCGGCTCGCCCTGGGAGCTCGGGCTGGCGGAAGCGCAGGCCACCCTGGTGCGGAACGGCCTGCGGCACCGGATCGAGGTCCGGACCGACGGCGGATTCAAGACCGGACGCGACGTGGTCATCGCGGCCCTCCTCGGGGCGGAGAGCTACGGCTTCGGCACCGCGCCGCTGGTGGCGCTCGGGTGCGCCATGGCCCGCCAATGCCACATCAATACCTGTCCCACCGGCGTCGCCACCCAGCGGGCCGATCTCCGGGCCAAGTTCAAAGGGACGCCGGAGCAGGTCATCGCCTACTTCACCCACGTGGCGGAGGAAGTGCGGCGGCTGCTCTCGGCCATGGGCGCGCGCAGCCTGGACGAGATCATCGGACGCAACGATCTGCTCGAGCGGGTCGAGCGCCCGGAGATCCCGCGGGCCCAGATGCTCGACCTGTCGCTCCTGCTCGCGCCGACGCCCACGCCGGTCACCGGCGGACTGCCGGATCGGCGCCGCCGCATGGACCGGAACGACCGTCCCGGCGTGGAGTCGCTCGATCAGGAGATCCTGGAGGAGCTCCAGCCGTACCTCGACAGCGGGCTGCCGTTCTCGGGCAGCTACCCGATCCACAACCACCACCTCGCGGTCGGGGCCCGGCTGGCCGGACGGATCGTCGAGCGAGCGGGCGACACCGGTCTCCCGCACGGCGCCGTGCGGCTCCGCTTCGCCGGAGCGGCGGGACAGAGTTTCGGCGCCTTCACCTGCCGGGGCATGCACCTCGAGCTGGAGGGCGAGGCCAACGACTATGTGGGCAAGGGACTGAGCGGCGCCGAGCTGACCATCCGGCCGTACCGCCGAGCGGCGTACGCCGACGTCTCCCACCAGCACCTCGTCATCGGCAACACCGTGCTCTACGGCGCCACCGCGGGCCGGCTCTATGCCGCGGGGCAGGCGGGCGACCGGTTCGCGGTCCGGAACAGCGGCGCCATCGCCGTGATCGAGGGCGCGGGCAATCATTGCTGCGAGTACATGACCGGCGGGATCGTCGTGGTGTTGGGGCGCGCGGGCCGAAACTTCGGCGCGGGGATGTCGAACGGCGTGGCCTACGTGCTCGACGAGGCCGGCACCTTCGAGAGCCGGGTGAATCACGACATGGTCGGCCTGGAGGACCTCGACGAGCACGACGTCGAGGTCCTCCGCCGGCTGCTGCGGGAACACGAGGAGAAGACGGCGAGCCCCCGGGCCCGCACCATCCTGGTGCAGTGGGACGACTACCTGCCGCTCTTCCGCAAGGTGGCGCCGCGAGGCGCGGCGGCCCTGGTCGCGGCGACCCGCGAGGCCTACCTGTTGGCCCAGGCGCCGACGGTCGAGCTTGAGCTGGCCCGGCGATCGGCGTGATGGGGAGGGGCGGGCGTCGTAGCGCCGCCCGCCCTCCCCTCGGACTACCGAGCGTCCGGTCCGGCCGCGGTTGGCCCAGTGCTTGACGGCCGGTGTACCCGTTGATAACTTGCTGGTCAACAAGCAAGCCACTGGAGCTCTCCTGTGCCTGCTACCGTCGAGCGCGAACGCAACCCCGCCCGGAGCCGGGCCGCTATCCTCGATGCGGCCGAAAGGCTTTTTGCCGAAAAGGGTTACGACGCCACCAGCCTGAGCGAAGTCGGCGCGGCGGCGGGCGTCTCCCGGGGGACCCCCGGCTACTTCTTCGGGTCCAAGCAGGAGCTCTACGACGCGGTGCTGGAGCGCTGCTATGAGGAGGTACGGCAGGCCGTCCGGGTGGGCCGGGCCCGGGCACTGGCCAGCCACCAGCCGGCCGAGGCCATCCTGGCTGGCGCGGTGTCGGATTACTTCGACTTCCTGGCCGCCCGGCCCAACTTCATCCGCCTGATCGAGCGCCGCGCGCTGAGTGGTGGGGGACCCGTTCCGGTCGGCGAGCACCTCTCCGCCGGGCAGGAGGCGCTGGCGGCGATCAGCGCCGAGCTCGGCCTCGACGATGCCCCCTCGGGCGACGCGGCCCAGCTCCTCCTCAGCATCATCGCGCTCTGCTGGTTCCACCTCATCCATGCCCAGACCGTAGCGCCCGCCGTCGGCGTCTCGCTCGACGATGCCGCCGAGCTCGAGCGGCGCAAGCGCCATGTGATCGGGCTCGTGCTGTACGGCCTGCGGGGTCTCGAGCGCCCGGCCGCCACCCTCATCCCTGCGCCCGCCCATGACTGACGTGCTCCCTCCCCCGGCCCGGTCGTCTCAACCGCTCGCCTCGGAACAGGAAGCCCGCGAGGTCGCCGAAGCGGCCCGGGAAAAGGAATGGCAGGCCCCCAGCTTCGTCCGGGAGCTGTTCGAAGGCTCCTTCCGGCTCGACCTGATTCACCCGTTTCCGGCTCCCGATCCGGCGGACCTCGAGCGGGCTCGGCCCTTCATGGAGCGGTTGGACCGCTTTCTCCGGGAACGGGTGGACAGCGACCGGATCGACCGCGAAGGGAAGATCCCCGAGGACGTGATTCAGGGCCTGCGTGACATCGGGGCCTTCGGCATCAAGATCCCGACCGAGTACGGCGGCCTGGGGCTGAGTCAGTACAGCTACACCCACGCGATCGGCAAGGTCACGAGCCAGGACGGCAACCTCACCGCCCTGCTCTCCGCCGCCCAGTCCATCGGCGTGCCCACGCCGCTCAAGCTGTTCGGCACCAAGGAGCAGAAGGAGAAATACCTGCCCCGGCTGGCCCGTGGAGCGGTGTCCGCCTTCGCGCTCACCGAGACGCAGGTCGGGTCGGACCCGGCCGGACTCGCCACCACGGCCACGCTGTCGGAGGACGGCACCCACTACGTCCTGAACGGCGAGAAGCTGTGGTGCACCAACGGGACCATCGCCGAGCTGCTCGTCGTGATGGCTCGCACCGGGCCCAAGCGAATCACCGCCTTCATCGTGGACACCGAATGGCCGGGCGTGGAGGTGGTCCAGCGACTCCACTTCATGGGCCTCCGGGCGCTCGAGAACGGGATCATCCGCTTCACCGACGTGAAGGTCCCGGTGGAGAACGTGCTCTGGGGCGAGGGCAAGGGGCTCAAGCTGGCGCTCATCACGCTCAACACCGGCCGACTCACCCTTCCCGCGTCCGCCGTGGCGGGCGCCAAGCGCGCGCTCGAGATCTCCCGGCGCTGGGCCGCCGAGCGGGTCCAGTGGGGCGCTCCGATCGGGCGGCACGATGCCATCGCCCAGAAGCTGGGACGGATGGCCGCCGACATCTTCGCCATGGAGGCGGTCTCCGACCTCGCGTCGCTGCTGGCGGACCGGGGCGGCGCCGACATCCGGCTCGAGGCCGCGATGGCCAAGATGTGGAACACCGAAGTGGGCTGGCGCATCGTGGACGACGCGCTCCAGATCAAGGGCGGCCGCGGCTACGAGACGGCCGACAGCCTGCGCAGCCGGGGCGAGCGCCCCGAGGCGATCGAGCGGATGATGCGCGACTACCGCATCAACCTGATCTTCGAGGGATCGAGCGAGATCATGCGGCTGTTCATCGCCAGGGAGGCGGTGGACACCCATCTCCGGGTGGCGGGCGACCTCATCGACCCGAAGGCCCCGATGGGCAGGAAGATTCAGGCGCTGCTCCGCTCCGGCGCCTATTACGCCACCTGGTACCCCCGCCTCTACCTCGGCTGGGGCCGGGTGCCCCGCTACGGCGAGTTCGGGCGCCTGGCCACGCACGTGCGCTTCGTTGACCGGAGCTGCCGCCGCCTGGCACGGACCCTCTTCCACTGCATGATCCGGTTCGGGCCCAAGCTGGAAAAGCGCCAGGCGGTGCTGGGGCGCCTGGTGGAGATCGGGGCGGAGCTGCTGGCCATCACGGCGGCGTGCGCCCGGGCGCAGGCCCTGACGCAGCGGAGCGGCGCGGGATCGACCCCCGAGGGCCGGAGCGCGGTCGAGCTCGCCGACGTCTTCAGCCGCCATGCCCGGCGGCGGGTCGAGGACCGCTTCGCGGCGGTGTTCGACAACGACGATGTGGCGACGTACGGACTGGCGCAGGAGGTGCTGCGGGGGGAGCATGACTGGCTGGAGGAGGGGATTGTGGGGCGCTAAGGCGCCCTGGCGCCCTGGCGCCCTGGCGCCTTTCTTCCCCTCAGACCATCACCCGGACGCCCCACCAATGCCCATCGCCGAAGGACGTACCATCCCGTTCACCGGCCCCGAGGCCGTGGACGTCGGCGTGCTCGAAACCTTCGAGTACGCCGGGCCGGAGCAGGAGATTCTCACCGAGACTCGGGAGTTCAGCCCGGTCTGCCCCTACAGCGGCCTGCCCGACTTCGCCACCTTACGCATCGCGTACGTGCCGGGCGACCGCTGCATCGAGCTCAAGAGCCTCAAGTACTACGTCACCAGCTACCGCAGCGTCGGCATCTTCCAGGAGCACGCCACGGCCAAGATCGCCGAGGACCTCTTCCGCGTATTGCAGCCGCGGCGGCTCAGCGTCACTACCATCTACAACACCCGCGGCGGCTTCGACACGACCTGCACCGTCACGCTGCCGCGCCCCTGAGGTCAGTGCGCGCCGGCGCCGGCCACCGCTGACGACGGCCGGGTAGGGTACCGCTCCGGCTCGGAGCGTGGACCCCGGGCCAGCAGGCTCGGCAGGTTGGCCAGCTCCACCGCGGTCACGGCCATGACTGCCGTGGCCTGGCGCAGATCCTCGGGCACCGCCTTGTCGTAGGTGTCGCTCTGCGAGTGGTGGGTGTGGAAGTACCCCCGCGGATCCTGGTCGAAGTTGAAGCCCGGCACGCCGTAGGGGATGAACGAAAGATGGTCGGTGCCGTTCTTCATGGCCGAGCGCACGCTGTCGGCGCCGAGTGAGGCCACCGGGGCCAGCAGCGCCTTCCAGAGATCGGCCAGCTCGTCCCGCCCTTGCAGCGCCTGCCCCACGATCCGCCCCGTGCCGTTGTCCAGCACCAGGACCGCCTGAATGCTGTCCGCCTCCGCCGCGTGGGCCGCCGCGTAGGCCCTGGAGCCCAGAAGTCCCTCTTCCTCGCCGCTGAACAGGATGAACCGCACCGTGCGCTTCGGCTTCACGCCCGAGCGCGCGATGGCCCGGGCGGCGTCGATCACGACCGCCGACCCGGTGCCGTTGTCGGTGGTTCCGGTGCCGAGGTCCCAGCTGTCCAGATGGGCGCCCAGAATGACCACCTCGCCGGGACGCTCGCTGCCCCGGATCTCCCCCACCGTGTTCCACTGAGGGACCGCCTTCCGCCCCAGCGCGTTCTCGATCCTGCCCTCGAAGCGCGGGGTCACGTTGGCGCGGAGGAGCCGCTCGAACAGCGTGTAGTCCTCATGCGAGATCACCACGTTCGGCAACGGAGCCACCCGGGTAGGCGACCCGCTCATGGTCATGAGCGCGTGCTCCTTGCTGCCGTCGATCAGGGTGCCCAGCGCCCCCGCGGCCTGCAGCAGGTACGGCAGATCGAGGGCGAACTGGCGCCGCGCGAAGACGGCGGAGGCAGAGGTATCGGCGGTGAGGCTGGCGCGGAGATCCCGGGCGGCCTTGCGCCGGGCCGAGTCGGCGGCCGTCATCGGGGGTCCGTCCGGGTTCCAGATCGGGAACGACGGCCGGGAAAGCACCCAGGCCCCCTTGAGACGCGGCTTGTACACCGCCAGGCTCTCCGGCGTGGACAGATCGGCCAGGACCACCGGCCCCGCCAGCGTCTTGCCCCCGGTGCCCGCGGTCCAGGCCCAGCTGTGGCCGGTCACGGCCCGGGTGAAGGGCGCGGTGATCCGGAAGGCCGCCGGCCCGCGCGCCCAGGTCACGCCGAACGAGTACTCCTCCAGCCGCGCCGTCAGCCCGTAGCTCCTGAGGCGCTCGGCCACCCAGTCGTTGGCCTTCCGCATCGCGGGGGAGCCGGACAGGCGGGGGCCGATGACGTCGGTCAGATGCTGGAGGGTC
Organism: Gemmatimonadales bacterium; assembly: GCA_036566145.1. Classification (GTDB taxonomy): domain Bacteria; phylum Gemmatimonadota; class Gemmatimonadetes; order Gemmatimonadales; family GWC2-71-9; genus CAVVWJ01. The sequence goes on along the minus strand of DATCWW010000280.1, from coordinate 4,667 downwards.
TCCATCACCTGGGAGGAGTCGGTGGCCTGCGCGATCAGGGCGCCGGCGCCGGTGGTATCCACCGTCGTCTGTGCCCGAAGCGTGGGCGTGGAGACCAGCGTGACGAGGGCGGCGAGGGCCGGAATAGGGAGCGGGAGCCTGGGCATGCGCAAAAGGTCCGTCGGGAAGAGGGAAGCCACCGTACGAGCGCCGATCCGGCGAAGATTCCGCGATCCGGCGCCGTGCTGGCGAACGCGGCCGGGCGCAAGTTATACTCGGTTTTACCCGGCGTCATCGCCGCCCACCCGTCCCACCCCCGGAGGAGCAGGTCGTGGCCAAGGACACCCTGACGATCACCGACAACCGGACCGGCCGCACCTACGAGGTGCCCATCACCGACGAGACCATCCGGGCGACGGATCTGCGCCAGATCAAGGTGGCCGAGGACGACTTCGGGATGATGACCTACGATCCGGCGTTCATGAACACGGCGGCATGCCGGAGCGGCATCACCTACATCGACGGCGATCGGGGCATTCTCCGCTACCGCGGCTACCCGATCGAGCAGCTGGCGGACCGGGCCTCCTTCCTCGAGGTGGCCTATCTGCTCTGCGAGGGCGAGCTCCCCACCCGGGAGCAGCTGGCCAAGTGGGAAGAGACGATCAAGTACCACACCTACGTCCACACCAACATCACCAAGTTCCTGGAAGGGTTCCGCTACAACGCGCACCCGATGGGGATGCTGCTGGGGGTGGTGGGCGCGCTCTCGACCTTCTATCCCGACGCCAAGGACATCCAGGATCCGGCCAACCGCTACCTGCAGCGGGTCCGGCTCCTGGCCAAGGCGCCGACGATCGCCGCCTTCGCGTTCCGACATTCCCGCGGGTTGCCGTTCGTGTTTCCGGACAACGATCTGGGCTATATCGGCAACTTCGTGAACATGACCTTCAGCATCGGCGGCCGGCACAAGGCCAACAAGGTGCTGCAGCGGGCGCTGGAGATCCTGCTGATCCTCCACGCCGACCACGAGCAGAACTGCTCCACCAGCGCCGTGCGCGCCGTAGGCTCCTCCCACGTGGACCCGTTCTCCGCCGTCTCGGCGGGCATCGCGGCGCTCTACGGGCCGCTCCACGGCGGCGCCAACGAGGCCGTACTCCAGATGCTCGACGAGATCGACACCAAGGCGAACATTCCCAAGTTCATCGAGGATGTGAAGGCGGGACACGGCCGGCTGATGGGCTTCGGCCATCGGGTGTACAAGTCGTACGACCCGCGGGCCAAGCTGATCAAGCGGGTGGCGGACGAGGTCTTCGCCGAGACCGGGCTCAATCCCAAGCTGGAGATCGCCCTGGAGCTGGAGCGGATCGCCCTGCAGGACGACTACTTCATCAAGCGGAAGCTCTACCCCAACGTCGACTTCTACTCCGGGCTCATCTATCAGGCGATGGGATACCCGACCGAGTACTTCACCGTGCTCTTCGCGCTGGGGCGGATGCCGGGGTGGCTGGCCCAGTGGGAGGAGATGCTGCTGGACAAAGACCAGAAGATCGCCCGGCCGCGGCAGATCTATTCGGGGGCGGCGGAGCGGCCGTTCGTCCCCATCGAGAAGCGCTCCGCATGAGCGAGCAGCTCGACACGCTCCTCAGCGAAGATCGGCGCTTCCCCCCGACCGCGGAGTTCGCGGCGCGGTCGGCGGCGACGGCGGCGCTCTACGCCGCGGGCGAGAACTGGCAGCGCTTCTGGGAGAGCGAGGCCAGGACGCTGGAGTGGTTCGCCCCGTGGACCCAGGTGCTCGACTGGCAGACCCCGCACGCCAAGTGGTTCGTCGGTGGCAAGCTCAATGTGTCGGTCAATTGCCTCGACCGGCACCTGCGCGGCCCACGGCGGAACCGGGCCGCGATCGTCTGGGAGGGCGAGCCGGGCGACCGCCGGGTCCTCACCTACTGGGACCTCGCGCGCGAGGTGAGCCGCTGCGCCAACGCGCTCAAGCGCCTTGGCATCGAGCGCGGAGACCGGGTGGCGATCTACCTGCCGATGATCCCCGAGGCCGCGATCGCGATGCTCGCCTGTGCCCGGATCGGCGCGGTGCACTCCGTGGTGTTCGGCGGATTCTCGGCCGACTCCCTGCGCGACCGGATCAACGACGCCGGCGCCGTCGCCCTGATCACCGCCGACGGCGGGTACCGGCGCGGCCAGACCGTGCCGCTCAAGCGCATGGCCGACACCGCCCTGGCGCAGGCGCCCTCGATCAAGCACTGCATCGTGGTCCGCCGCCGGTCCGGCGGGGAGGGCGACGAGTCGTTCGCCGAGATGACCGAGGGGCGGGACCACTGGTGGCACCGGCTGCTGGAGCACGAGTCGGCCACGTGCCCCGCCGAGGCGATGGACGCGGAGGACATACTCTTCATCCTCTACACCTCGGGCACGACGGGAAAGCCCAAGGGCATCGTCCACACGACGGGCGGCTATCTCACCCACGTGGCGTCCACCACCAAGCACGTCTTCGACCTGCAGGAGAACGACGTGTTCTGGTGCACCGCCGACATCGGGTGGGTGACGGGGCATTCCTACGTCGTCTACGGCCCCCTGGCGAACGGGGCCACCCTAGTCATGTACGAAGGCGCGCCCGACTGGCCGGAGCGCGACCGGTTCTGGCGGATCATCGAGACCTACGGCGTCACCATCCTCTATACCGCGCCCACCGCGATCCGGGCCTTCATGAAGTGGGGGACCGAGCACCCCGATCGGCACGACCTCTCCACCCTGCGCCTGCTGGGCAGCGTCGGGGAGCCGATCAACCCGGAAGCCTGGATGTGGTACTACGAGCACATCGGCCGCAGTCGCTGCGCGATCGTGGATACCTGGTGGCAGACGGAGACCGGCGGGATCATGATCACGCCGCTGCCGCCCGTGATCATCACCAAGCCGGGCTCGGTCACCGTGCCGTATCCCGGAATCCGGCCCGAGCTGGTGGACGGCAAGGGCATCCGGCTGACCTCGGGAGGCGGCTTTCTGACCATCGCCCAGCCGTGGCCGGGCATGCTCCGCACGATCTACAACGACGACCAGCGCTACCGCGAGATCTACTGGAGCCGGTTCCCGGGACGGTACTTCACCGGCGATGGCGCCAAGCTGGACGAGGAAGGCTACTGGTGGATCCTGGGACGGGTGGACGACGTGCTGAACGTCGCGGGCCACCGGATCGGGACGATGGAAGTCGAAAGCGCGCTGGTGGACCACCCCGCGGTGGCCGAGGCGGCGGTGGTGGGCCGGGCCCACGAGCTCAAGGGCCAGGCCATCGCGGCCTTCGTCACCCTGAAGGAAGGGCACACCTCCTCGCCCGCCACCAGGGACGAGCTCAAGGCCCACGTGACCAACAAGATCGGCGCCATCGCCCGGCCGGACGAGATCTTCTTCTCCGCCGACCTGCCCAAGACCCGGAGCGGCAAGATCATGCGCCGGCTGCTCAAGGACATTGCCGAAGGCCGGGCGCTGGGGGATACTACGACGCTGGCCGATCCGAACGTGGTGAACCGGCTGAAGGAGATGTACGAGGACAAGGAGGGGTAGGGCGGTAGGGCGAATGGATGCGATGGAAGAGAGCGACCCTCCGGTGTCAGGAACACCGGAGGGTCGAGTATTTCGGGCGCCAACGTACCGCCGTACCGACCGTCCCTACCCCGGCACCCCATCCCCTTCGAGATACGTATACCCCTCCAGGCCCGCCACGTAGTCCGCGATGAAGGAATTGGCCTCCTGCCGGGTCAGATCCTTCGCCGCGCTCACCTTCCGGCGGAAGGTCGCCAGCAGGTCGGAGGCGTGGAACTGCACGTAGTTCAGCACCTCGGTCACGGTATCGCCGTGGACCAGGTCGGTGACCTCATAGCCCTGGTCGGTGAGGCGCACGTGCACGGCGTTGGTGTCGCCGAACAGGTTGTGGAGGTCGCCCAGGATTTCCTGGTAGGCGCCGGTGAGGAAGATGCCGAGGATGTACGGCTCCCCTTCGGTGACCGGATGCAGCTCGAGCGAAGGCTTCCCCTTGCGCCCGCCCACGAAGCGGTCGATCACCCCGTCGGAGTCGCAGGTCATGTCCTGCAGGGTGCCGCGCCGGGTGGGCAGCTCGTTCAGCCGGTGGATCGGCATGATGGGGAAGAGCTGGTCGATCGCCCAGTTGTCGGGGAGCGACTGGAAGACCGAGAAGTTGCAGAAATAGCGGTCCACCAGCGCCGCCTCGATGTGGGCGGTGATTTCCGGGAAGGTGGTCCGATCCTCCCCGATGGCCTGCTGGAGCGCATGCAGGGTCGCGAGGTAGAGCTGCTCGGCGTCCGCCTTGTCGCGGAGGGAGAAGACCCCGCTAGCGAAGTACTCATGGGTCCGCTCCTTGGCGAACACCGCGTCGTGGAACACCTCCTCGACGCGGTCCGGAGTCAACGCCTCCAGGTTCTCCGACATCTCGACCAGGAGGGGGTGCGGCTCCTCCCGGAGCCGGGGCGGCACCGGCTCGATCTGTGACTCCACGTCCGTCACGTTCACCAGCAGGAGCGCGTGATGCGCCGTAATGGCCCGGCCCGACTCCGAGATGAGGTGCGGCATCGGCAGCCCCTCGGTGCGGCAGGCGGTGCCGATGGTGTAGACCACGTCGCTGGCGTACTCCCGCAAGGTGTAGTTGACGCTGGCGCTCCGGGTCG